>CAZURC010000048.1:0-7802 GCA_964623405.1 uncultured Treponema sp. | reverse complement strand
CTTTCCCTCCTCTGGATCTTCCTTGCCATTCAGCTTGATAACTCCCATCCCAAGAGCCATTTCCGCAAGAACTCCCACCCCGTACTCCGAAATGCCTGAGCTAGAGGCAAGCTCTCTCACAGAAATTCCCTCGTCACCGCTGTCACTTATCTTCTGCAGAAGCCCTAGCTCCAGCAAAGCTCTCACCGCCTGGAAAGTAACCGGCGAGAAAGCGATTTCCTGCGCCCTGAACTTAGCATCTATCGCGCGGATTTTATCTGTATAATAGCTTTTGCCTTCAATTTTATTGCCTTTGTCCTGATTTGCCATAAAGCTAATTATAAGAAAAAAAGAATGGGCGGGCAACACGGTTAATTAAAACAAATCCGCAGACTACGCACACTATTTGTGCGCAGTTGTAAGTAAATGTTTTATACTATATAATAGTTAGCATCAATTTATCAGGTAATTTTAATGAACGAACTAAAAAAACAAATTAAGGAATGCATAATATCCTCTCTGGAGCTGGAAGACATCACGCCGGAGAACATTGTGGACACAGAGCCGCTGTTCGGCACAGGACTGGGACTTGACTCCATAGACGCTCTTGAGCTAGGAGTTGCTCTCAAGAAGAAATTCGGCGTAAAATTCAATGCGGAGGACTCCAACACACGCGAGCACTTTGCTTCAGTGAATGCGCTCGCAGAGTATATTTCCTCAGAGCAGACAAAAGCCACAAACTAAATAGACAGAGGCAGCAAAATGACAAAAGATGACGTTTACTCAAAGCTAAAATCTATTCTGATAAATGAATTTGACATCGAAGAGGACGCAATAAAGCCGGAGGCAAATATTGTTACGGATTTGGATCTGGATTCAATTGATGCGGTAGAGCTTATCGTAAAAATGAAGCCTTACTTAAACGGCAAGATAGAGCCGGATGTCTTTAAGAGTGTAAAGACGATAGAGGATGTGGTTGAAGTTCTCGCTCCTCTCACAAAGTAAAAAAGCGCTGTTTTTAGGCAGCGCTCTGTCTGCCTATTTGGCGACACGGATTGAGCCAATCAAGCTTTTCTAAAGCAATAGATATATTTGCCGGACGAGGAATTATCAACGCACACCAAAATCCAGCCGGCTTTCTGCATTCTCAAGAAATCCTTTTCTGATATGTCTTCTATTTTTATAAAAGATTTCACAGTTCCGACCTCCCATTGCCCTTGTTTTTTGACACCATTCTCTAGGAACCTTTTATCTTTACTTTTTCTTAATACCTAACTATAGCTTTTAAGAATATATAAAGCAACCCTACACAGCCCCTTGTGGCGATCTGCCATAAGTACGTATGGCAATCTACCATAGGGAAGCATGGCGAGCTGCCATAAACACGCATGGAGGGGAATAGACATGCATCACAGCTCTTGCTTTTTAGAACCGCCTTAAAAAAGTTTTAAAAAATCCGTTTTTGCCTGCCACTTTTCTCCTAGCTATAATTCTAGGAATGAGCAAAATGAGTATTGTTTCACGTGTTCTGCTCGCCGCGATTTCTCTTCTCTACCCTGCCGTTGTTTTTTCTTGCCTTGTCATCTTTAAGGTTCCAGTAAGAATTTTCTCACTTTTTATTGTCTTTATAGGTCTCCTGTATCTCCTGATGGCAACCTCCGGAAAAGGCTCAAAGGAAAATATGCAGGAACGGATAAAAAAGAATGCGCGGCTCTTTGTCTGTGCGGCTCTTCTCCTTGCCGCCGGCATTTTCTGCATCGCAACAGGAAGGGATATATTTATAAAGCTATATCCCGTATTGATGAACCTGATTTTTCTTTTTTCATTTGGCTCTACTCTTTTTATAGGACCGGTCATCGTTTTCCGATTTGCGTGCCTTGCCGACAAAAAGCTTGCCAGCTCCCTTATAGCCGGGCACGTTGAAAGCTACTGCCGAAAAGTTACAATCGTCTGGTGCGTTTTTTTTATTCTGAACGGAGCCGCCGCCTTATACACAGTTCTTTCAGAAAATGATAAAATATGGTCAATCTACAATGGTGGAATTTCTTATCTGCTGATGGGCATTCTTTTTGCTGTAGAATTTGCTATAAGGAAGGTTGTCAACTCAAAAATGCCAAAATATGTGCCTTTTTCAAAATTCAATGCCAGCTCACGGAAGAGCGACACAGTGCTCTGCTTTGAGGGAAAGTGGACTGACAAGAAATACCTGACATGGGGAGACTTCTTGCGCGACAGCGCGAAGATGCGCGCCTTTATAAAGAAATTTCCAGAGACAGACAAGTGGATTCTTCATTGCGATGATTACTGGTATTTTCTATGCACATTTACTGCTCTACTGCAATGCGGCAAGGAAGCACAGCTCACAGCTAACATATCCCCGAACTTTATCGCAGAAATACGCTCTGTGTCAGACGGAATACGTTTTCTAACAGACAAGACAGAAACTGAGGGCACTGCCCTGAAAGACTTTGACTATATACCGGATATAATAAAAAATTCCTCTGAGCCTTCCGAAGAGGAACAGATGAATACTCCTGAAATAACCGCCGACACCACTAGAATTGTGCTCTACACATCTGGCTCAACAGGACACCCAAAGGCCGTAATGCAGCGTCTCACAGAATTCGAAGCGGACAATGCGTTTGTCATCTCCAAGTGGGGGGATGAATTCCTGAGCCGCAAGCTTATCGCGACCGTAAGCCAGCATCATATCTACGGCTTTCTGTTCACAGAAAGCCTGCCCTTCTCGCTTGCCGTTCCAATCCGCCGCAAGAGAATTGAGTTTCCGGAGGAATTTGAAAGCCTTGACGACACGTCTTATATGATAATCGCCGTTCCAGCGTTCCTAAAACGCACAAACATGGAGCGTGACGGAAAGCCGCTGAGTCTTTTGAATCCTTTTATTTTTACTTCCGGAGGCGTTCTTCTTCCAGAAGTCGCAGAAGAGACAAACAGAATCTTCGGATTCTGGCCAGTGGAAGTCTACGGCTCAACAGAGACATCAGGGATCGCATACAGGCAGAGCAGGAACGGCCTTGAGTGGACACCTTTTGACAATGCCAAAATATGGAAAAACGAGTCAGGCTGTCTTACAATCATAAGCCCTTATATAAAAGACCCTGCCGGCTTTGCGACCGGAGATCTTGTTGACATCATGGATGACGGAAGGTTTCTCCTGAAAGGAAGAGCGGACTCTATCGTAAAAATAGAGGAAAAGAGAATTTCCGTTGTGGAAGTCGAGAACAGGATTATGAGCACAGGTCTTGTAACAGACTGCTGTGTTGTGCCGATGAGCGACAGACGGCAGTATCTTGCGGCCGCGGTTGTGCTGAATAAGGAAGGAAAAGAGAAATTCACGGGCAAAGAGAAATATCTCATAAACCGGTATTTCCATGACTATCTGCTCCAGTTTTTTGAGAACGTTGTCCTGCCTAAAAAATGGCGCTATCTTGACGCTCTCCCAACCGATCCACAGGGAAAGAAGAAAAAGCCTGTAATCCAGATGCTTTTCACGCCGGAAAATCCGCACGGAATCCCTGCGGAGACCGTGATGTCCCGCAAGGAAAACGGCTCAATCACAGAAGTTCAGCTTGAAGTAAACATTCCTGCCTCAAGCGACTATTTTGATGGTCATTTTCCGCAATTCAAGCTTCTTCCAGCAGTTGCGCAGATAGATCTCGTCGCGCATTTCGCGCAGCGCTATTTCGGCATTGAGACTTCAATTCCGGACATAAAGCGGTTCAAGTTCAGCGACAAAATCCTGCCGGACACAATCGTTATATTCAAATTGAAATTTGACAGCGTTAAAAGTAAGCTTAGCTTTGAGCTTACTGACTTCTCAGAGAGTAAAATCTTCGCAACTGGCAGTTACACAGCATGAGCTCACAATTCCGCCCCGCAATCCTTATTCCTGTCTACAATCACGGAAAAGCCTGCGCAAAAGTCGTAGATTCACTCATGGGTTATTGTGTATCCTCAAATACAAAGATAATACTTGTTGATGACGGGAACAAAGACGAAACAAAAACCATCCTGCAAGATATAGCGCGCTCTTACCCCGGAACAGTGGAGCTTGTGGTACAGAAAAAGAATTCCGGCAAAGGCGGAGCTTTTAAGGCAGGCATTATACATGCGCATAGCATCGGAATAACACATGCGCTCCAGCTTGACGCGGACGGACAACACGACTCCTCACGCTGCGCATTTTTCTTTGAGAAAGCGCAGATTGCTCCTGACAGCCTTATATGCGGCTATCCAGAATACGACAAGACTGCGCCAGGACATCGAAAAAACGGAAGGAAATTTGCCAACACTTGGTGCAAGATTGTAACCTGGCAGAGCGGAATCAAAGACTCAATGTGCGGATTTAGGCTTTATCCGGTAAATACTACGTTCTCTTTTGTGACAAAACACAGATTCGACAAGCGCATGGGATTTGACATAGACATTCTTGTCCGGCTTATATGGAGCGGACTTTCATTCAGCTTTTATGGTGTAAAAGTAACTTATCCAAGTGACGGAATCTCGAACTTTCATGTTGTGCGCGACAATATCCGCATAAGCTGGGTATTCACAAAGCTCTGCTGCGGAATGTTCATAAGGATTCCAATGCTTGTCTGGCGGAAGATTCATGGAACAAAATAACAATGGCAGCTGGTATAGCCAGAGCGAAAAATCAAGTGGCGGCAAAGGCTACGCTCTAATGCTATTTGTCCTAAAATACTTTCCTGACGGATTCATGCGGTTCTTGGCTTATATAATAGGATTCTTCTACTGGATTTTCTCTCCCAGACAGCGCATGTTTTCCAGAAACTTTCTTGAGACCGCCCGTGTGGCAGGAGCCGACTTCCAGGGCAAGAGAATCTCAACCCTAAAGCACTTTGTCTCTTTTGCGCTGAACCTTGTGGAAATCCTGCAGTCATGGGCAGGGCGCTATTCATTCAAGAATGTGACATGGCAGAACGATGATGTTGAAGACTTAGTCCGAAACATAAACTCAAAGAAAGGCGCAGTATGCGTGATAAGCCACATAGGAAACGCGCAGATGATGAAAGGTCTTGCCGCAATGAACGAGGCTGGAACTGAGCATAAAATACCAATCACCTCTGTTGTTGACACAAAAATAACAGGCGGCTTTGTAAGGCTTATGGAAAAAGTAAACCCTGACTCGAACTTCCATATTGTAAGCGCAGACAACATAGGTCCCGAGACAATCTTTCTATTGCAGGAGAGGATTGAGCAAGGCGAGATTGTCGTTATTGCAGGAGACAGGACAGGAGCGCACTCAAACCGCTATATCAATCTTCCTTTTATGGGAAAGAATGCGAATTTTCCCTATGGAGTCTTTCTTTTAATTGCGCTGCTAGACGCTCCCACATATTTTATCTTCGGGCTCAGGCACAAGGACCTTACTCTGAATCCCGCATACAATATGTATGTGAAGAAAAATCCAATCAGCTTTGAGTGCGGGCGGAAAGAACGTGAGCAGAGAATAACAGCGACTGCTCAGAATTATGCAATGGAGCTTGAGCGTCACGCAAAGACAAATCCTTACCAGTGGTACAACTTCTTTGAGTTCTGGAGCTAGCGTACTTGTCTCAAGAATCTTAGGAAGCTGTCTAATTGAGTTTGTTCTTATCTACTGATAACATATCTTTGGCAGGAAGACTGAAAAATGACTGAAAAAAAATATCTTTCTACAGAAATTGAATTTGATGTTGATTTCTTTGAGGTTGACTCAATGAGAATCGTCTGGCATGGAAACTACATCAACTACTTTGAGCGGGCAAGATGCGCTCTTCTTGGCAAAATCGGCTACGACTATCTTGAGATGGAAAAATCCGGCTACCTTTATCCTGTTACAGAGGTTAAATGCAAATACATACGCTCTCTTCACTTTGGAGACAGATGCAGGGCAAAGGCAATCCTTGTTGAATGGGAAAACATGATAAAAATCAACTTTGAGCTTTACAACGCAAGAACCGGCGAGCTTACAACAAAAGGCTCTGTAAGCCAGATGTGCATTGACGGCAGGACTGGAAAAACGCAGTTCGTCTGCCCTGAGTGCTGGACAGGCAAGGTAGAGAAGCTCCTTGCAGAGGGCGGGTTCTAAACTGGAGCAATCTATGAAAATCTATCTTTCTAATCCGGCGGTTATCTGCTGCGCGGGGACAAGCGCAGATGAGTTCTACCGCTCCGCAGTAAAAGGCAGCCAGGCAGGAATAAAAAAAGTCCAGTGCTCTCTTGAAGGAGAAGAAGGCGCTAAATCCTTTTACGCAGGCAAGATTGATGACAAATTTCTTAAGCCTGTGAATTCAAAGTTTGAGAGCCGCTTCCTGAGAATTATGGAAGCTGCGTTATGCCAGCTCTCTCCGGCAGTTGAAAAAGCAACGGCAAGATACGGAGAAGACAGAATCGCTGTCTGCATAGGCCAGTGCGACAATGGCTCAGAGCTTTCGTTCAAGGCTAACAAGGAGCTGTTCAAGAACGGAGCTCTTCCTTTAGATTACGACCTAAAGGCGCAGGGAGCGGATTATCCGGCTACATATATTTCATATAGATTCAACATAAAAGGTCCTTCCCTTTCGTTCGCCACGGCCTGCTCTTCAAGCGCGAGCGCAATCATAAAGGCAAAGGAGCTTATAAAAGCAGGAATAGTTGACGCGGCAATCGCAGGAGGAGCCGACATAGTAAGCGACACTGTCTTGCTTGGATTCAACAGCCTTGAGGCAATAGACACACAGAAAATCACGGATCCTTTCAGCAGAAACAGGAACGGAATAACACTGGGAGAAGGAGCAGCATTCTTTGTGTTAAGCAAAGATGATATTGACGGAACAGGCATCACTCTTGCGGGAACAGGCGAAAGCTCAGACGCAAACCATCTTACAGCCCCGCTTGCAGACGGCTCTGCCGCAAGACAGGCAATGCAGGCGGCTTTGAAAGACGCTGGACTCACTCCAAAGCAGATTGACTACGTGAACTTGCATGGAACAGGAACCCGTCTTAATGACAGCATGGAAGGAAGGGGAATAGACCTTGTCTTTGGAGAATACAAAGTTCCTGTAAGCGCAACAAAGCCTGTAACAGGCCATACGCTTGGAGCGGCGGCCGCGCTGGAGCTTGCGGCGTGCTTTATGGCTATAAGGAACCAGAAATTCCCCGTTCAAGTCTGGGATGAGCAGCGGGACAAGGAAATCCCGGAGCTGAACATAATCACCACGGGCAAGGAAAATGCTCCCGTAAAGCCGATAGAAACATGCATGAGCAACAGCTTCGCATTCGGCGGGGCAAACGCAAGCCTTATAATCTCAAGATGCTAGTTATCAAAAAATTATTTTACAATCTCCCTTGTAATCTATATGCTTAAAAACTATGGAATCAAAGGTGATTGAAAAGGATGAGCTCTCCTCTCTTGTGCCCCACAGAGGAAAAATGTTTCTTATTGACCGCATAACAGGCTACAGCACGGAGGAATGGAAAATCTCCTCAGAAACAAAAATCACAGAAAGCTTTATGTTCTACGACAAGCAGGCGGGCGGAGTTCCAAACTATGCGCTTTTCGAGATAGCGGCGCAAACAGCATCCGCGCTGACAGGCCTGTTCGCAAGAGAACATAATCTTCCGCCGAACATGGGAATGATTCTAAGCGTCTCCAGCATGAAATTCGACATTCCGCTTATAAAAGAAGGACAGACCGTAACAGCGCAAGTATTCAGGGAAAGCGACGTGGGAAATGTCTATTCGTTTGTAGTTTCTTTTTTTATAGACGGCAGCCCTCAGGGAGAAGGCCGCTTCACCGTAATGGAAAACAAGCAGTAAGA
>CAZURC010000047.1:0-13891 GCA_964623405.1 uncultured Treponema sp. | reverse complement strand
TACGTAGACGAATACGATGCGGTAAACAGTTTGCTTGCAAAATTCTTTATTAGAAATTAAGATTTATAGATAATCATCAGGGCAAAGATGCCGCGCGGTGTCTGCCTGTTATTTTAAGAGGAACTTATGGCTTCTATTCGCGAGCGTTATGGCGACTGGTTCAAGCAGATGGCTTCTATTTCCCATGCGGCTGCAAAAATTGATTCTACTAATGTTTACCAGAAAGCAAACCCACAGACAAAAAAAGCTATGGACAAGCTGATTTCTGAGAACATGGCAGAAGGCAGTCATCTTGAGGGTGTTGAAAATTTCAAGGCATTTCTAAACGCTATAAAGGGCGGAAAGAGCGGTCTTATACTGATGGAGCATTATTCCAATACAGATCTTCCTGGCCTTACCTGGCTTTTGGAAAATTCCGGAGATGATGAGTGCAAGGATCTCGCAGGCCGTATTGTTGCAATCGCCGGAATGAAGCTAAATGAGGCAGACCCGACAGTGCGCGCCTTTGCGGAAAGCTTTACTCGCGTAGTTATTTATCCGACACGCTCTCTGGATTCCGCCGCGCATAAGGCAAAAACTGAGGAAGAGATTGAGGAAGAGACAAAAAGGGCACGCGCTATAAACCTTGCCGCGATGCACGCCATGGACAAATGCAAGCGCGGCGGAGAGGCGATTCTCGTATTTCCGTCTGGAACTAGATACCGACCGGGTAAACCTGAGACAAAGCGCGGCCTAAAGGAAATTGACAGCTATCTGCGCATGTTTGACATTATGATTCTTGTCTCTATCAATGGAATGATTCTGCATTTTGATCCAAACAATATGGAAGACATGCTTGCGGATGAAATTGCTCCGGCGGTCTGCGTATATAAGGCAAGCCCTATAATCGAATGCAAGCCATTCAGGAAAGACTATCTCGCCTCTCTGCCGCAGGACTGCCCTGATCCAAAACAGGCCATGATTGACCATGTGATGGAAATGCTGGAAAAACAGCATAATGAGGTAAAAGAAAACAACGGCGGTCTTGAATAGGGCTCAAAGCGGCAAGGCTATTGCAGCTTTGAAAGCTCCTCTGCCTTGCTTAAAAGACCGCCTCTATGAGCGGATTGATGCGCAGAGGCAGCCTTTTCCGCTTTCTTTAACAGCCCGATATGGTATGTGCCCTGGGGCTCATCATGCACTGTTCTAGGCTGGCTCCCTGGCTTGACTGTGACAGCGGTGGACTTTCCTTTTGTAAGCTCGATAAATTCATCAATCCTGGAAGTATAGAATTCAATTCCGCTCTTCCAGAAATCTATGCTTGTAATGTCAAATCCTGCAAGCGCGCACAATTCCTCACAGCTCATGCTTCCTGTGTTGCTTAGTATCCTTTTATATGTCTGTGCAAAAGGCTTTCCTTGCTTTTGGTATGTCTTAAAAAGCGCGGCCGCAAACAGCTGCCCAAACGCATAGGGAAAGTTATAGAAATCAAGCCCTGTCGAATAGTAATGGCTTTTCACAGCCCACATATACTCATGGCGCTCTGAGTTAAGGCCTTTTCCATAGGACTTTTCCTGCGCTTTTCTCATAAGACGGCAGAAATCCTCAGCATTCAGCTCGCTCTTTTCCCTCTCTTCAAAGACATTTTTCTCAAAGTAATAGCGGCATAAAATATCAACTAAAACCTGGCTCACATCCTGCAAGTCCATATCCAGAAGCTGAAGCTTGTCGTCCTCGGAGCATTTTTTCAGCATGTCCTGCTTTACGATTGTCTCCGCAAATGTCGAGGCTGTCTCTGCCAATGTCATAGGATAGCTGAAAAACCGGACAGGCTTTCCTCTCATACAGAAGAAATGATAGGCATGGCCTAGCTCGTGCGCCAAAGTGATTATATCGCTGAATGTTCCTGTAAAGTTTGTCATAATCCTGCTCTGATGCCCTAGCGCAAAATCCTCATCGTATGCTCCGCCAACTTTGCCTGGCCTAACCTCTGCGTCAATCCAGTTCTCGGCAAACGCGTTCCGCGCAAAATCACCCATGTCCGTGGAAAAGCTGTCATAGCGCGCAATAATATATGCGCGCGCCTCGTCAAAAGTCCATTTCCTTGAAAGCAAAGACTCTTTTTCCAAAGTCTGATTTCCATTATCGTCTGTCTTTGTCCTTTCATTCATCGGCGCAAACAAGTCATAGAACGCAAGCCCTTTTTCAGTGCGCCCACTCTTATTCTTTGCAGTGCTTGCCGTCAAATTGTGCTTACGCAAGTAAGATGCCTTTGCCTGGAAATACTTTCGCCATGAAGGAAGGCTTTTTTCTATCGCCTTTATAAGCGCATTCAGTGTGTTTTTGCTCATGCGGCTTGAGAACAACGCACGGTCTATCGGCTTTCTCCATTTGCGGCGCCGGTTAAGAGCTACAGTCTCGCCCTTGAGATTGTTGAGGCAGGCTGCGAACGCAATCTCGTTTCGCCTTAAAAGCACGATTTCTTTCTCCCAAGATTCTTTTCTAAGCTCAGGGTCAGCGGAATACGCATCATTTCTAAGCTCATTGAAAGTTTTTCCGCTCTCATCTTTTAGGTTGGAAATAAGCTGCTCGTGCAGGCGGTCCCAGGCATTCCCTCCTGTTTTCTGCATATCACCCGCAAGGTTTTCTTCTTTCGCAGTCATAAGATGCTTTGTCTCTGCGATTTCCTCCTCAAGCAGATAGCGCCTTTCTGTGTACTCGGGAAAACGCTCAAAGAACTCATCCAGTTTTTTCGAATTCTTTGAAAGTATGGACTTGAATCCCATATCAATCTTCTGCATACGAAGCGAAAGATCTTCTATCTGGGAGATATTGTTAAGATAGGCGGTGTTTGTTGTATCAACTGAATAGATAATATATGAGTAAGCACCTAATGTTCCCGCAAGCTCCAGGACATGCTCCTCGGCATCCAGATAGCCTTTGAGCCAAAAGCTGAAATTGAATCTGCCGGCAGTTTTTATAAGATTGTCAAGCTTTTCCATGCCGGTCTTATATTCTTCCAGCGCGGAAAGATATTCAGGGCTTTCTATTGAGCTGAAAAGCGAGTCAAGATTCCAGCGCGGCGCATTTAAACTATTTTCTTTTTCCATATCTATGGATTTTACCATATCAATTTAAATTTAGGAATTAAAAGAAAATAAGTCCGAGAATTCCTAGCGGGACAAGATAGGCGGCAAACCATTCAAGCTTTCCTTTCCGAATAAGCTTCATAAGCAGCGCAAGAGATATATATCCAGCCGCAAAAGCGGCTATAAATCCTGCAGCGACAGCTCCTGCCCCGACTGACGCTCCCACTTTATCCAAATCCTTTGCCTCAAGAATAAACGCTCCTAAAATCGCAGGAATACTGACAATAAAAGAAAACTCGCCGGCAGCTTTTCTGTCTACGCCGGCAAGCTGCGCGCCTGCAATTGTTGAGCCTGAGCGGCTTATTCCCGGCAACGTTCCAACTCCCTGCATAAACCCGATGAAAAGTGACTGTATTATAGTAATTCCTTGTTTCTTATCTATTGCCGGCTCTTGTTCAGAAGCAGAATTTCTTTTCTTTTCCCAGACACTGCTAAAAACTAAAAGCGCCGCTGTAACGATAAAACCTGCGCATGTAACTTTAAGAGGCAGCTCTGGAATCAGCTTGCTTGTAAAAATCCCGATTATCCCTGTAACAAGTGTCGCAAAAATTATAGCGATAATTGTCTTTCGCCCAAGAGCATCATTCCCGCACAGCAAGTCCTGTTCTTCAGTTTCCTGCTGCAACTGAGGAACAGGACGGCGGGCTATCCATCTGCCAAAGCAGCACAGAAGCTTCCAAATCTTTACGCGGAAATAAATGACAACGGCAAGCAGCGTAGCAAGATGCAAAATAACATCATACAAGAGCGGCACGTCATCAAGATTAAAAAGCGCCTGCACAAGCGCAAGATGCCCGCTTGAAGATATAGGCAGGAACTCGGCAATTCCCTGCAAGATTCCAAGCAAAACTGACTGTATAATAGACATATTTATTCCTCCCTTAAAGCGCTCAGATCAAATTCATTCTGCAAGCCAGTTCTCAAACATTTCTGTCCACACCTGCGCTGGAGTATCTTGCGCAAGCGAGAGTCCATGCAGGCCTTTTTCAAACAAATGGTATTCAAAACATATCCCCTTGTTCATTAAGCTTTCTGCAAGCCTAAGAGTATTCTGCGGCGGAACCGACTTGTCTTCTTCTGTATGCCAGATAAACGTCCTCGGAAAATCACTGCCTACATGACGCTCAAGGGAAAGAGCTTCCCTGATTTTTTCTTTAGGATTATCACTATCCTGAATTTGTGTTGATGTAAGCTCACAGATTCTTATGCATTCCTCTTCGCTTAGATTCTCTGTGAGATGCTGTATTGAGCCCTCATGGCAGATTGCCTTGTCTGCGGATATTACTGGATAACAAAGGCACAGCGCATCCGGCTTAATCTGCTCAGGATTAAATCCGCCGCTTTTTAGGAGAGGTGAATTCCACCAGCAGCCTAAGGCCGCGCACAAATATCCGCCCGCGCTGAAACCGCAGAGATAAATTCGGTCTTTATCAATATTCCACTCATCGCTTTTTTCACGGATAAAAGCCACTGCGCGCGAAAGGTCAAAAAGCGCATCAGGAAACTTAAAAGGAGCCAGAGTATAATACAAGACAGCGGAAGAAAATCCTTTTGAATTCCAAAACTGTGCCACAGACTCTTGCTCTTTTTGCCCAAAATGCGTAAAGCCACCGCCAGGAACTACAAGTATAAAAGGATTTCTGCTATTTGATTTCGCGGGTTTCTCAAGGATGAATGGAATTATACTTACGCCAGAAGCCGTAGATAATTCAATTTTTTCGCAATTCATATTAAGATTATACAGAATGTTTAAAAAAGAAAAAGGACCGCTTTGAAGGAGGAAAAAAACGGCGGTCCTTTTTTAACAACTTTATTAATTCTTGCTGCTGAGAATAAATTATAATATTGCGAAAGTTTGTGCAATAAAATATAAAATAAATTTTATGAAAATTCACTAAAATAACGCAATTTTTATGAATTATCCGCAAACAATTCTGTTTTTCGCAAAAAGGCTCATTGGAGGTTAATCGATGGCAAAGATTGGAATTATCGGAGCGATGCAGGTTGAAATTGATTTTCTGCGCTCGCTTATGTCAAAAGAAGGAGAGGTGAAGGTCTCCATCGCGGGCGGACTTGATTTTGAGTCAGGAAAAATCCATGGGAAAGATGTTGTGCTCGTGCGCTCTGGTGTAGGGAAAGTGAACGCGGCTTTATGCGCACAGCGGCTCGCTATCCAGTTTGGCTGCACAAACATTATCAATACAGGAATTGCCGGAGCAATGGCTCACGGTCTCGGGGTTCTAGATTTTGTTGTTTCAACGGATGCTGTTTACCATGATATGGATGCCACAGGGTTTGGTTATAAAATCGGACAAATTCCCCAGATGGATATTTACTCATTTGCGGCTGATGAGAAGATGGTGCTCGCGGCAAAAGAGGCTTTTAAGAAATGTCCTGAGACAGAAGGGCATAAGATGATTGAAGGAAGAATTGCTACCGGCGATCAGTTTATCTCGGAAAAAAGCGCAAAAGAAAAGATTGCAAAAGATGTGAGCCCTGCGTGCGTTGAGATGGAAGGAGCAGCGATTGCACATGCATGTTATCTGAACAAAGTGCCTTTTGTCATTATACGCTGTATGAGCGACATGGCGGATGACTTAAGCTCCAACGGATACGAGTTTAATGAAAGCATAGCCGCAAATTTAAGCGCTAAGGTAGTTGAAAAAATAATAGAAGCAATCTAAAATCCAGATTAAAAGGAAATCCTTTCATGGAACTGAAAAAATACAAAGTTGATAGCTTTAATCTAGACCACACAAAGGTTATAGCGCCTTTTGTCCGCACAGCTGCAAAGAAAGAAGGGGCAAACGGTGACATTGTTACAAAATTTGATGTTCGTATTTGCCAGCCAAACAAAGAGTTTATGGACACCGGCTCAGTTCACGCAATTGAGCACATTGTCGCAGAGTGTCTGCGCGACGAAATTGACAACGTTATAGATTTTTCTCCTATGGGCTGCCGCACAGGTTTTTACCTGACAGTCTGGGGAGATATTGACGAGGAAAGCATCACAAAGCATCTTATTCCTGTGTTTCAAAAAGTTGTCAACTGGGAAGGAGAAATTCCTGCCGCTAATGAAATTCAATGCGGGAACTACCGCGATATGAATCTTGAGGGAGCAAAAAAATACGCCAGAAAATGGATTGACGGCATTGCCAGAAAGGGATGGTCTCCATTCCCTAACGGCCAGCCATCTTAACATTTTTTACAGGAGTTATCATCTAAGTGAACTTTTATCTCAAACTCAAAGAAACAGTCTTTTCTGTAGCACCTATCATGCTTATTGTTCTGCTGCTAGGAGTTACAGTTGCTCCTTTGGGCGGAGAGCTTCTGCTCCAGTTTACTCTGGGCGGAATCATGGTTATTGTCGGGCTTACAATCTTTTTGCTCGGCGTTGACATGGGCATTCTTCCTATTGGAGAACGCAGCGGCGCGGCGCTGACATCTAAGCGCAATCTTCCTCTTCTTTTATTTGCCGCTTTTTTTATTGGATTTATCGTCACTCTTGCAGAGCCTGATATTCAAGTGCTTGCAGACCAGGTCCGCAGCATTGAGTCTTCTGTCTCTAAATGGGGTCTTATTTTTGCAATTGCCGCAGGCGTCGGTCTTTTTGTTGCTATAGGAATTTTAAGGATAATACTTTCAATTCCTCTCCGCATAATACTTATAATCTCTTATATTGCCGTATTTGCGCTTGCTGTGTTTGCTCCTTCCGCCTTGCAGGGTGTTGCTTTTGACTCCGGAGGAGCAACAACCGGTCCTATGACAGTCCCGTTTATTCTTGCATTAGGTGTAGGTGTAGCCGCTGTTCGCACTAAATCTGCTAAAAATGCTGACAAGAATTCTATGGACAATGACGGAAGCTTTGGTCTTACAGGAATTGCGTCTGTCGGTCCAGTGCTTGCTGTCATAGTATATGCGATTATAATCGCAAAAATAAACGGCTCCGCCGGAAATTCCGGACAAGAGGCAGCTGCCGCCTCAGAAGAAACCTTGACAGGATTTTATATTGTCCTTGCCCACCTGCCTGCCGTTGCAAAGGAAGTCCTCTCTGCTTTGGCTCCATTGGCGGCAATGGCTGTCTTTTTCCAGATAACCTTGATAAAAATGCCTCCTATGCAGGTTGTACGAATGGCAAGAGGCTTTATCCTGAGTTTTATCGGACTTGTAATCTTTCTAAGCGGTGCTCAAGGTGGCTTTATGCCGGCAGGACAAAAGCTCGGCGAGCTGCTAGGCAAGCTTGCTGTTGGCGGAGACAAGCTCCTTGTCCTTTATGACGCTGCCGGAGCAGTCGAGCGTTCATTCAACATTCCACAACTTGTAGGCATAATAGGACTTCTATTGATTGGCTGCATATTTGGCGCGGTCGTTGTCTGCGCAGAGCCTGCGGTCTGGGTTCTTACAGACCAGGTAGAAGAGATTTCAGGTGGAATGATAAGGCGCAAAGTTATTCTTGTTGCCCTAAGCGCAGGTGTTGCATTTTCAATTGGGATTTCCATGGCGCGCATCCTTTTCGGATTTAGTATTTGGTGTATCCTAGTGCCAGGCTATATTGTTGCGCTCTCTTTATCTTTCTTTAGCCCCAAGCTCTTTACGGGCATTGCCTTTGATTCCGGCGGAGTTGCAAGCGGACCTATGTCCAGCACATTCATTCTTTCATTTGCTCTCGGCGTAAGCCAGGCAGCGGGCGGTGGTTCTGCCACGGATGCGTTCGGAGTTATTGCGCTGATTGCCATGACCCCGCTGATTGCAATTCAAATTCTTGGAATTGTTTTCAAAGTAAAAAGCGTCCGTCACGCCGCAAAAATAGAAGAAGCAAATTCAAAAGTCCAGGAGGCGACAGCATGAGCATGTTCAAACTTTTTATAAGCGTAGTTCCTCATGGAAAAGGCGAAAAGCTCACGCGCGCCGCCATGGAAAGCGGCTGCCAGGGTGGAACTGTTCTTATGGGCAGAGGGCTTGCAAAATCAAACTTAGCGGCAATTCTCGGACTTGGAGAAACCACAAAAGACTTAATAATGATGGTGGTCGAAGAAAAAGTCTCAAATTCCGTCAAGGATGCAATTATCAGGACAGCTTCAAGGGAACGCCGAAATTTTGGCGAGCTGTTCAGCGTGGGAGTAGATTTTCTTTTAAAAGCAGGAAATATTTCCCAGAGCGAAGAAACCAGTTCAACAGATGATAAAAAAGACGCCGACTCACCGGACGCTAAGAATCTGGAGGAAGACACAATGAATGCAAAAAATGAAATGATTACAGTTATTGTCAACAAAGGCTATGCAGATGATGTTATGGCAACAGCAAGAAAAGCTGGCGCAGGCGGCGGAACTGTTATAAACGCAAGAGGCACCGCAAAAGAAACAGACGAGCGTTTTTTTGGAATGCATATTGTATCCGAAAAAGAAATGTTGATTATTGTTGTCCCTTCTGAGAAAAAAAATGGTGTAATCTCAGCTATAAAAGAGTTAAAATGCCTAAAAGATCCAGGAATGGGTATCTCATATTCAAGCAAAGTTGAAGACTTCTCACTCCTAGGTAAATCAAAGTAAAAGTGTTTGTCGCAGCAAAAAGATGACCACAAAAGAGAAACTCCTTTCAATTTTGAACGATGCGTCAAAAGACAGGTTTTTTGTTTCTGGAGAAGAGCTTGCCCGCGAATGCAATATAAGCAGAGCCGCAGTTCACAAAGCAGTCAACTCCATGAGAAAACAGGGTTACTTAATAGAAGCAGTTACAAACAAAGGCTATCGTATAAACCATGAGCCTGATGCAATTGACGGAGATACTGTCCAGAAGCTCATCGAGGGCACAGGGGAAAAATGCTCTGTTGTTGCATTCAATGAAATTGACAGCACAAACCTAGAGGCAAAACGGCGCTCGGCAGACAAGGACATAGACCGTGTGCTGTTTATAGCAGGAAGACAGACCGCTGGAAAAGGGCGCATGAGCAGACCTTTTATCTCCCCTGCCAATTCTGGAGTTTACTTCTCACTTGTATACAGGCCAGAAGGCGGTATAAAAAACCCTGCATTTTATACTGCGGCGGCGGCAGTCGCCGTAAGCCGTGCTGTCAAAGAGCTTTATTGCGAAGAATGTAAAATAAAATGGGTTAACGATGTATTCCTCAATGGCAAAAAAATCTGCGGAATTCTTACAGAGGGCATCTCTAATTTTGAGACAGGCACAATAGACGCGGCGATTGTGGGAATCGGCATAAATGTGCGTAACTCAGGATTTACAGGCGAGCTTGCAGAAGTTGCAGGAAGCATAGAAGAAATAATGGCGGCAGCAGGAAAACCTATTCCAAACGTCAGCAGAAATCAAATCGTGGCAAACGTCATTTCTAATCTTCTAAAAATATATAGTTCTTATTCAAACAATAAAAAGCTAGAGGCTGCGATGGCAATGGATGAATACCGGCAGCGCTCCTTGCTTACAGGCCTTACGGTAACAGTGAATCCAGTGGCAGGTACTGAAGGTAAAACCTATCAGGCAAAGGTTCTAGGCGTAACAGACGAGGCGGAGCTTATAGTAGAAACCAAAGACGGAAATATAAAAAATCTTTTTTCTGGAGAAGTCAGCCTTAAAAGCAGCTGTTTTGCACGCAGTTTTTGTAAATAATTATACAATTTTTATGCAGCTATGTTATAATTATAAATTATCAATCTGGAGTATTTAAAAATGAGTGACCAGGATTTAGATCCGACAATCGCAGCTCTTCTTGCAGAAACCGCATCTTCCTCAAATGATAACCATAATGCTCCTATCAACGCCATCTCCTTTGACGGTGTGCCTATGGAAGAGTTTGATGCAAATGAATTCAAGCTTCCTTCAAAGGAAAGACCAGATATAAAGGTTCCGCTTAATAAAGTTGATTTGAGCATTACAAAATTCAATCCGATTACAAAATTCTTTGAGGACGAGCCGAACAAATATTTTGATGAGCCAAGCTATTACAAAACTTGTCTTACAGGAGAGGGCAATTCGGCGCAGCGTGTACACCAAATCCTTTCAAAATATTTAGTATGCACAGATCCAAAAGACAGAACTGTGTACAGGCAGCAGCTAGTCACCGCTTATTGGGAACTTGTCCACAATATGGCTCCAAAGATGGCAGATTTCAATCTCCCTAAACCAAAAAGAATGATGATGCGTTTTGGAGTCCTGCTTCCATCTCTCTTTACTCCTGAACAGAAACTTGTATTCTCCAAGTCTATTTTAGACAACACGACAGGAGAACCTGTCTATTACATGGACGAATGGTTCAAGGAAATTGCAAGCGGAAGACTCAGTCTTTCTGCAACAGATGAGGTTCGTGTAAAGAAGTCCGCAAATGATGGAGGAGCCGGCGAGCAGCAGCATCTTATGCAGCTGAAAAGCAAAAACGATGGCAAAATTCAAAGCTCCGAAAGCTTTGTGAACGCAAAAGAAAGCGAGCGCCAAATGACAGAAAATGAGCTTCTAAACCGCGTACAGGCTCTATGCGAGCATTCAACTATGATTGGAATGGAGCCTCACCGTATGCCTTATACAGAGCTGCAAAAAAAACTCTTCGGCGAGATCCAGGACAAGCTTAGGACTTTGCAAAAAATTGACAAGGAGCTTTCGGGATATTTAAAGGAGCTTGAGGAAGCAAAATCTATCGGCGAGTCTCTGAACGCAAAAATGATAAACGCTCCGAGCACAATAGAAGTAAGCAAAGGTGATATTGATACAGAATTCAATACTGTCAGACAGATGGCAAAAATGACCGTCGGCCGTCAGGGCAATCAATTTCCCGTCTTTACAAGAGAATTTTATCACTGCACCCCGCGCGGGACAGGTTTCCGCGAGAATGTCTTGGATATAATGGCGTGGATAGAAGAAAATGATCCAGGCGCTTTTTGCCGAATTCACAAAAACACTCCGCACAGAATTGTTCCTTACGTTCTTCTCGTTCCTACTTACGGAGACTTTGGATTCTGCTGGGAACCATTTGACCGTTACAACCGCATAACCTCTCGTGGAAGAATCGTAATTCCAATGTATCCGCGCGACCTTAAAATCAGCATACTGATGGCGGTTGCAGATCTGCGCTGGCAAGTAGCAAAAGAAAAGGCCTCCTATTACTGGATGGAGGAGGGCCTTACAGGACAATATTATCAGTATATAGAAAATCAAAAGCTCAAAGGTGATCTAAAGTCATACTTCATTTCTGATTACGTTCTGTGGATGACAAAAGAAGTTGATGGAGTCCAACGCATGGACAAAGAATTGCGTGCCATATTCTGGCGCTTTGTTCCATTCAATCAGAAAAAGAAGGACGAGCTGAAGAAACGCTCCATTGTCTACCAAGAACTTTATCAGAGAGATATAAACCGCAGCATGAGCGACGGCTATTGATTGAACCAGTCTAAAGTCATTTTGGGAGGAATGATTTTTCTGATTGCACATAACAGAATTAAAAAGAGAGAGGCATAATGTGAAAGGAAATGATTTGATTTCTTTTGAGTTTAATGGCAAATCTTATAATCTTCTTTCTCCAAAACTGCAATATGCTTTTTATGAAGTTGGATTTATCTGTTTCCGCTACTATATCCAGGACAAAGTAATAATAGCAACAGATTACTTTATGGAAAAGTTTAATGCCAAGCGGTTTTCCGATAATATTCCGAACAATCTTATAGGCAGTATTTTTATAAAATCAGACACAAAAAGAGTTTCTGCGATGTTCGAGCGGCTCGAAAAAACCGGCGAAAAGGTCTCAGAAGCATTAGGGGGCTGTGACGGTCATATCTACCGCCTTGTCATGGTTCCGCTTGATAAAGACAATAACGGAAAGCTCTTAACAGCGGCAGGATTTATAGAAAATATTGAAGGCGCTGTTCAGTCTGACAAAATGATAGAAGCTCTAAGCAAAGACTACGGGTGCATATATTATGTCGATTATGAGCGGAACAAAGTCATTCCCCAGCGCCTAAGCGACGACATAGAAAGAGAATACGGAGACGCGCTTAGACTTCACCCGAAATACGAAACAATTGTCGAGAGCTATATAAAGAACACCGTATTAGATATTGAGCAAGATGAAATGCGAAAAATCTGCTCGCCAAAGAACCTTGAGAGAGAATTCAAAAAAAATGATATTATTGTCCATGACTACAGCGCAGTGAGAAACGGCAAAATTATTTACTGCAGAATGAAAGCCGTCAATCTTTCTAACAGCAATGGACTAACCTCCTTTGCAATGGCATTTGCCGATCTCTCAAAAATCAAAAGCTACGAAATAGAAAAGCTCGCCTTTGTTGACCCGCTTACAGGCAGCAGCAACTATAATTATTTTAAAAAGCAAGTAAGAGAAGTTGGCATTCCAGGCTATATAATTTCAATGGACATACACCAGTTCAAGCTGGTAAATTCTATTTGCGGTGTTTCTTACGGCGACAGAGTGCTCAGAGGAATCTGGAACATAATTACAAAACACTTAAAGGAAAAAGATGTTGCCGCGCATGTAAATGCTGATCATTTTGTTATCTACACACCACGCACCCCAAAAGAAGAGGTCATAAATTCTCTCAAGACCCTTGCGGATGGAATGTTCAAGCTTTCTGTGAATATGCGCTGCCCAAGTCTTCACCCTTATTTTGGAATAGCCCGATGGGAGCCAGGAAAAAGGATTGAAGAAACATATAGTCTCACAACAATAGCAAAGCACGAGGCAAAGAATAGAAAAAACACAAACTATCTGTTCTACTCAAAGGAAGAAAGCACCAAAATAATCGAAGAAAAATCAATGGAAGACGCCTTTCCAGACGCTCTAGCTAACAACAATTTCGAAGTCTGGTATCAGCCAAAATTCAACCCGCGCAACGGACAGATGGTAGGCGCAGAAGCTCTTGTCCGCTGGAGACTTCCTTCAGGAGAGCTTATTCCGCCAGGAAAGTTTATCCCGGTATTTGAGCAAGATGGACTTATCCGCACTTTAGATGAGTATGTCTTTGATACCGTATGTCATTTTATCAAAAGCAGATTAAAGCAAGGCCTAAAAGCTCTTCCAATCTCTGTAAATCTTTCCCGCGCAAGCCTTTACTATGAGGGCGTTGTTGAAGAATACTCGCGGATTGTGCAAGATGCGGGAATAACACCGGATTTAGTTCCTATAGAGATAACAGAAAGCGCAGCGGCAAACAACTCGGATATAAAAGAAATCTCAAACGAATTTCAAAGAAATGGCTTTTTGCTGTGCATGGATGATTTTGGCACCGGCTATTCCTCTCTTGCCTTGCTGAACATGCTTCACTTTGACAATTTAAAGCTTGACAAAAGCCTTGTCGATGGAATAGGCGAAGACAGCGGCCACAAGCTCATAAAGCATATCATCGCTCTTTCAAAAGACTTAGGCATGAACATAACTGCAGAAGGCGTTGAGTACGAGTCGCAAAAAAACAAGCTTCTTCTTCTAAACTGCGACAATATTCAGGGCTATTTTTATAAGCCTCCATTACCAGAAAAAGAGTTCGCGAGCTTGCTATAGCTCTTTAAGAATATAGCTAGAACAAAAGTCATATTTCAATTTTTTCCCCAAAGTGATAAAGTTTAATTGGTTCAGATGGAAATTCCTAAGAATGTCATTCTCGCACTTGATGCGGGAATCTTCTAAAAAATAGATTGTCTGGTCACCTGTCTGCCGACAGGCAGGAAGCCCGACAATGACACTTGGGTTGCCATCAACCAAAAATCAATTTATATCGAGGATTTGTATGAGTTTTGTATCAGATTTGCGT
>CAZURC010000046.1:2598-13912 GCA_964623405.1 uncultured Treponema sp. | reverse complement strand
AGCATCCGAGGATAATTGAATTCACAAGCCAGCTTCCAAAGACAATCTCCGGCAAAATCCGGCGCGTTGAGCTCAGGGAAGAAAAATAATACCAGCGTCTTGTAACTAAAAGCAGTTGCGGGAGCCCAATTGTTGTCATATATTATATCTTATGGGAAAAAAGGAGAAACTGATAAAGCGGCTTAAATCAAAACCTAAAGATTTTACATTTGATGAGGCGGAGACTTTACTTGGCTATCTTTCTTATTCCAGGTCAAACAAAGGAAAGACAAGCGGTTCGAGAGTATCGTTCACTTCTGAAAATCATGCGTCAATTTTGTTACATAAGCCGCACCCAGGCAATGAACTAAAAAGCTACCAAGTGCAGCAGCTTATCGAAATCTTACAGCAGGAGGAGCTAATATGAAGAATCTTATTGAATACAAAGGCTATGTTGGAAGCGTTGAATTCTCTCAGGAAGATGAGCTTTTTTACGGCAAGGTTCAGGGAATTCGCGCTCTTATTTCATATCAAGGCACAGATGCCACGGAGCTTATAGAAGACTTCCATGCTGCTGTAGATGATTATCTTGAGCTATGCGAGAAAGAAGGAAAAGAACCGGAGAAGGCATATAAGGGCTCGTTTAATATCCGCATTTCTCCAGAACTACACAAAAAGATTGCAATCTATGTGATGGAACATAATATTACTCTAAACAGCTTTGTTGAGCAGTCTGTCGAAAAACAGCTTGCCACTGCGAACTAAAGATAATCGCCTGCAAACTCTCGCAAACGCTCAGAAGACGCGCAAATATTTATGAATTCGCAGAAAATACGTCCGGACAGTGAATGAAATCATTTCACGGCGAGAAAACGCGTCCGGACAGCGTATGAAACTATTTCACGGCGAGAATTCACGTCTGGACAGCGAATGAAATCATTTCACGGCAAGAAAATACGTCTGGACGGCGTATGAAATTATTTCATAACAAGAAAATACGTCTGGGCAGACAATGAAATTATTTCATAACAAGAAAACGTGTCTGGACAGGCAATGAAATAATTTCATAACAAGAAAATGCGTCTGGACGGCGTATGAAATTTCCTCACGCCACGGGAAACTGTCTAAATTCAATCTTAAAATAAAATTCTTGATAAACCGCTATCTTGATAGGATAATAACTGTATATGAAAAAGTCACTTTTCCCCGCAGTTTTTTTATGCATAGCCGCTCTTGCCTTTGGGCAGGAAACCCGCAACAGCTCATTCAGCAAGGACACTTTTCTTTCCGAGTATGTAAGCCGAATCTGGACAGCCGCCAACGGCCTTAAAGGAAATTCCGTCACAGATATTATGCAGGACTCGACCGGCTACATGTACTTAGGAACATACGACGGACTTGTGCGCTTTGACGGCGTTGAATTTGTAACTTTCAACAGAAACTACGACGAGAAATACAACTTTGTGTCCGCGAGAGCCATTTTCGAGGACTCAAAGGGAAACCTATGGAACGGCTCCAACGATGAGGGGCTTTTCTGCATATCACCTGACGGCAGCGTCTCAAGCTATTCCACGGACTCAGGGCTTCCAAGCAACTCCATCCGCTCAATCACGGAGGACAAGGACGGAAAAATCTGGGTTGGAACCGCAAGCGGCATTGTCTACGTTGACACTAACGGCAATATCCAGAAACCGATTGGCTTTGACGAGCTGGGCGACAGCAACATTCTTGTGACAAGGCTCTACTGCGACACCGCGGGACGCATCTGGATTCTAACCCCGAACGAGAACAGCACTTACGTTTATGTGAACCGGCACTTTGAGAGATTCCCCGGACTAAAGTCTTTCGGCAATTCAATAATAACAAGCGTGACTCAGGACAAGAACACAAATTTCTGGTACGGTGTCGCCCCGCATTATGCGGTAAGGGTAAGCAACGGCGAGGAGACGGTCTTCAACGTAGGGCACGGAGCGCAGTCGGGCACTTCTGTAAACTGCATATTCGAGGACAAGAAGGGGGCGATGTGGTTCTCCCTGGACACCGGAGTCACGATAATCCATGACGGCATCTACTCATACTTTGACTCAAAGAACGGACTGAGCGATGACAAGGTCTCTAAGATAACACAGGACAGGGAGGGCAATATCTGGTTCGCCACAGACAGAGGCGGAATTGAGCGGTTAAGCCAGAGCAAGTTCAAGACGACAACAATGTCCACCACAATCAACGCGATTGCAGAGGACCCTGGGAGAAAAGTTGTATGGCTTGCGGGAGATGACGGCCTTTACTGCCTGGACAAGAACACTTTTATCGAGAACCCGCTCACAAGGATGTGCCGCAATGTGAGAATACGCGATGTCGAGGCCGCGAGGGACGGAACGCTCCTGGTCTCTTGCTACGAGAAGCTGGGGCAGATAATCGTGTCGCCGGACAACTCAATAAAAAGCCTGACTAAGGACAGCGGTCTGCCGGGAATGAAAGTGCGTGTGGCGATAAAGGCCAGCGACGGTCTCATCTACATCGGCACAACAACGGGGCTTGGAATATACGATGAGCGCTCAGGCAAAGTCTCCACGGTCTCCAAGAAAGACGGCGTTTCAAACGACTACATCATGGCAGTCTACGAGGACAGCAGCGGCGAGATATGGTGCGGAACAGACGGAGGCGGTGTATTCACCTTAAAGGATGGCAAGCTGAACAGAACATACTCAACTGCGAACGGTCTCATCGGCAATGTCATATTCAAAATCTACGAGCTGACAGAGGGAGACTTCTGGATTACGACAGGAACAGGAATAAGCCGCCTGGACCTTGCATCCGGAAATATTACAAACTACAACTCCAGGAACGGTCTTGGCGCTGACGGCGTGTTCCAGGCGATTCCGGACTACACCAGGACTGTCTGGATGACGAGCAACTCCGGTATTTTCTGCGCCACTATGGACGAGATGGATGCCATCGCAAGCGGGCAGTCAATAAAGATAAACTCAAAGTTCTTCGGACAGTCTGACGGCCTTATTTCCGGCGGTGTGACCTCAACCTCAAAGTCAATGAAGGACTCTCTCGGGCGGGTATGGTTCACCTTGATTGACGGATTTGCTATCTATGACCCGCTCAATGTCACCGCGAACAAGACGGCTCCTCTTGTAAAAATCCAGGAATACACAGTTGACAACGAGAGATATGTCTGGCGCGGAGAGAAAATCACGCTTGAGCCTGACGCGAAGCGCATTGAGATAAAATTCACGGGTCTTAGCTTTGTCTCCTCGGAGCAGACACAGTTCAAGTCCAGGCTGCAGGGCTTTGAGAATGACTACTCTCTCTGGTCAACAAGCCGCTCTGTCTCTTACACAAACCTCCGGCACGGCAAATACCGCTTCTCCGTAATCGCCGCGAACAGCGACGGCGTGGAGAGCCAGAACCTCCAGGAAATTGAGATTATAAAAAAGCCTTTCTTCTACGAGACAATCTGGTTCTGGCTTTCTGTGGCTATAGTGGTTATCGGAGCAGTCTATCTTGCTATCCATCACAAATTCACCCGCATGAAAAAATACCAGGTTCAGCTTGAGAAAGCGGTGCAGGACAGGACAAAGGACTTAGTCGCGGAGGAGGAAAAGACAACTCATCTGCTCCTGAACATTCTGCCTGCCGACATCGCGGAGGAGCTCAAGGACAATCCGGACAAGACAGTCGCAAAAAAGTATATGAACGCCTCTGTCCTTTTCTCGGATATTATAGGCTTTACAAGGATGTCCGACACTCTTTCCGCAGAGGAAGTCGTAAGGCTCCTTAACGACCTTGCCACAAGGTTTGACGAGCGGGCAAAGCGCGAGGGCGTGGAGAAGATTAAGACGATAGGCGACGGGTATATGGCGGCCACGGGCCTTGAGGAAAATGCCGATGATGAGAGCGTGATCAGGCTTGTAAGGTTCGCAAGGGGAATACTTGATGATGTGCGCGACTTTAACCGCTCATCTCAAATAAAAGTGCAGGTGCGGATTGGAATAAACACGGGAAATCTCGTGGCGGGCGTAATCGGAAAGTCAAAATTCATCTATGACCTTTGGGGAGACACCGTGAATGTCGCCTGCCGTATGCAGGAAAGCGGCGCGCCTAAGAAAATCCACGTGACAGAAAGCACTTACCAGGCGACAAAAGACAGCTTCAGCTACGAGAGGCTCCCCGACACGCAGATAAAAGGCAAGGGCCTGATGACAACCTATCAGACCGAATAAAGTTTATAGAACAATAAAAAATGCACGTAGGCAAGGTTCCGATTTGAAAAACAATCTGCACAAGCGAAGCGCGGAAGCCGTTTTTCATAATCGGGTTCTTGCCGCCCCGAAGGGCGCCGAAGGCAAGTGCATTTTTAATATTTACGCTGTCATCTTTTTATTTAGTCTAATAAAGCATATCCGCAAGCTCGTATATAAGCTTCTCGGTCTTTTCCCAGCCAAGGCATGGGTCTGTAATTGACTTGCCGTAAACGCCATCGCCGATTGCCTGGCAGCCGTCTTCAATATAGCTTTCTATCATGAGGCCTTTTACAATCTGCTTTATATCCGCATTCACATGGCAGCTGTGCAGGACATCTTTTGCAATTCTTATCTGCTCAAGGTATTTCTTACCGGAGTTAGCGTGATTGCAGTCAACAATCAGAGCCGGATTCTTCAGCCCTGCCGCATCGTAATTATCGATAAGGTTCCGTATATCCTCATAATGATAGTTCGGATGGCTTCTGCCGTAAGCGTCTACATATCCGCGCAAAATCGCATGGGCAAGAGGATTTCCCTCTGTTGTGACTTCCCAGCCACGGTACAGAAATTTCTGGTGCGCCTGCGCCGCTGTGATTGAGTTTATCATCACCGAGATGTCGCCCTCTGTCGGATTCTTCATTCCGACAGGGATTCCGACTCCGCTTGCAACCATTCTGTGCATCTGGTCCTCTACTGAGCGGGCGCCGACAGCGACATAAGCGAGCAAGTCAGAAAGATAGCGGTGGTTTGCAGGATAGAGCATCTCTTCCGCGCACGTAAATCCTGTCTCCTTGACAACCCGCGTGTGCATCTTTCTTATCGCGATTATTCCGGCAAGAAGGTCCTCTTCTTTTGTAGGGTCAGGCTGATGGAGCATCCCCTTGTAGCCGGTTCCCTTTGTGCGCGGCTTGTTTGTGTACACGCGGGGAATCATGAAAATCTTGTCCTTTACTTTCTCCTGAACTTTCACAAGCCGGTTCATATAGTCCAAGACAGCATCCTCTCTGTCGGCAGAGCAGGGCCCTATAATAAGCAAGAGATGGTCATCTTTTCCTTCAAAAATATTCTTGATTATCTCATCTCTCTCTTCTTTGATTTTTGTGACTTCCTCCCCGAGAGGAAACTGCTTCTTCAAGTCCGCCGGAATCGGAAGCTTTCTCAAAAAATTCATTTGCATGTCCATATATAATCTCCCATAGAAAATCAACGCAACTTGCGTGATAAGTTTCTTACGTTTCTATCTATAGAAATACTATAACAAAAACACAGCCTTTAACCAAGACGCAATTTCTTTTCAATGCTAGAATATGCTTATGCGAAAAATAACAGTAATAACAGGCGCGAGCTCCGGAATGGGAGCGGAATTCGCGCGGCAGCTTTTTGCCCAGTATGAAAGCGACAGTTTTTCTCAAGACATCCAGAAACGAGAGATATGGCTTATAGCGCGCTCAGCCCAGAACCTTGAGCAAGTATCCTCCAGCCTAAGAGGCAGAACACAGATAAAGAACTATTCCATGGATTTAAGCGGAGCGGCAGGCGCACAGAGATTCTCAGACCTGCTTGAAAGAGAGGCGGCAGCATCACCATTTGTGCTCGAATGCCTGATAAATAATGCGGGCTTTGGCACTTACGGTCCGTTCGAGAAGACGGACACCCAAAGAGAGATGCTTATGATAGACTTGAACTGCACCGCGCTCACCGGAATATGCGGATACAGCTTAAAGTATATGGGCGCAGGCTCAAGAATCATAAACGTCGCCTCGCTTGCTGCCTTTATGCCTCTAGGGAACTTTGCCGTTTACGCCGCCACAAAATCATTTGTGCTTTCTTTTAGCATCGCTCTCGCCGCAGAGCTTAAAGACCGCAAAATCAAAGTCAGCGCGCTATGTCCAGGAAGCGTAAGCACAAATTTTGCAAACGTTGCCTCCAACGGCAAGCGGCGGGAAGTCCTGCATGGCCGCAGTCCCCAAAAAGTTGTGCGAGACTGCCTGAAGAAATCAAAGAAAGAGAAAAAGATTATCCTTGCTTTTCCCAAATGGAGGATAACAGCTTTCTTGAGCCGCTTTGTAGGAAGATACATAGTCGCAAGATTCACTTACAAGTACGCAGAAAGACCGTACTGACGACAGCGCTCAACTCATTTCCTTGGTCTCTTTCTTGTAGACCATGACAAAATAGATTATCTCAAACACCGCTGTCGCCGCCCAGCTGAACGGATAGAGAAGAAACAGGCTTTCTACCGTCCTGTAGTGCGCAAAGATTGTAAAAACCCAGGCGACTCTAAGAACACAAGAGCCTAGAAAAACCATGATTGACGGAACAAATGTCTTCCTAAGACCTCTGTTTGCGGCTATTGTTCCGTCCATAAACGCAGAGATTCCAAAGCTATAGGTCATTATCTTGAATTTCTGCATAGCGTAGTCAATGACAACCTGGTCTTTTGTAAAGAGCGCAAGGAACTGGTGTCCAAAGATAAAAAGGATTGCGCCAAGAACAAAGCCTGCCACCGCGGCATATCCCATGCTGACAAAGTATGCGCCAAGAATTCTACGCTTCTTGTGCGCACCCAGGTTTTGCCCTATAAAAGTCGCGCCCGCCGTATAGAATGCGGCCATGATATTATAGACGAGATTGTCCCCGTTTATTGTCGCGGCATTTCCTGCAACCATCGCGGCATCAAAGGAGTTCACCGCGGCTACAATAAAAAGATTGGCAAGAGCAAAAATCGCATTCTGGAGCCCGGCAGGAACACCGATTTTTATAATCTGCATAATCTTGTAGCTTGAAATCTGGCGGTACTTAAAGTCAAAGTTGTTCTTTTCCAGCAAGATATAAATCTTTCGGAGAGTCAGCGCGCATGATATATACTGGGCAACAACAGTCGCAACCCCTACTCCTACCACATCAAGATGGAATAAGACCACAAGCACAATATCAAGTACAACATTCACAAGTCCTGCAAGCACAAGATATATAAGCGGAGACTTTGTGTCTCCCTGCGCGCTCAATATGGCATTTCCAAAATAGTACATTGCCATGGCGGGCATACAGGCCATGTAAATCCTAAAGTAGATTACAGCATCATTCAAAAGCTCCGGCTTTGTATTTAGAGCCATAAGAACAGGGCGCGCAAGCGCAATTCCAGTCACAAGAAGCAGCATTCCCGCAAAGAGGCAGGCAACCACGGATGCGCGGATTGTAACTTCCAAATCCTTATAGTTTTTTTGTCCGATAGCAAAAGCGGCAAGGACATTTACTCCGCCGCCAAGTCCAGTAAGCATTCCCGAGCAGAAAAAAATCATCTGCGCGGTAGAGCCTACAGAGCCAAGCGCAAGGTAACCGGCAAAGCGTCCGACAACCGCAGAGTCTGTCATGTTGAATAAAATCTGAAGGACATTTGTGACAACAAGAGGCGCGCTAAAGACAAGAATCTTCTTGAGCAGCGAGCCTTGCGTCATGTCCATTTCGGCGGCTCTCATTTATGCGTAGCCCTCAAGAATCTCGGAAATCATTGGAATAAGCTGCTTCTTACGGCTCACAACGTCTTTTAGGAAATAGACATTATCCTCTTCCTTTGGAAGATGCAGGAAAGAAAGAAAAGGCTTTTCTCCAGCTACAATCATTAGAGAGCTTAGTGTTGAAATATCTGTAACCAGAAGCGCGCTGAACAAAGCTGTGCGGGCATTGCGCACAATCTCAAGCCCGTCAATAAATTCAGCCTTGCGGCTCATAATCTCATCCGTGCCGTCAACTTCAATCTGGCTTACGGTAAATATATTTCCGCCCTCACGGTATTCCTTCATGTCCTGCGTGATTATCTCTTTCGCAGAGCGGCCTCCGATTCTGCTTCCGGCCTTTATTATTTCCTCTCCCAGCTTCTCCACATCCTGCTCCGCTATTTTTGAAAGCTCCTCCGCGATGCTTATATCGGTAGGTGTCGTTGTGGCAGACTTTAATATCAATGTATCGCTTAGTATCCCGCACAAAAGAAGGCTTGCCATTGTCTTGTCCAGCGGAACTCTGTTTTCCTTGTACATCCTTGCAAGAATCGTAGCAGTTGAGCCTAAAGGAAGATTCATAAAGGTGATAGGAAGCTTTGTCCCAAACGTGCCTATGCGGTGATGATCAACGATGTCAGTTATTGTATAGTTCTCAATTCCGTCAACAGCTTGGCTAAGCTCGTTATGGTCAACAAGAGCGATTCCTATATTCGCCTCACGATGCAAGTCAACCTCAGACATTATTCCTGTAACAGTGTTGTTATCATCAACCACAGCAAGCAGGCGCACAGGACTGTCCGCTATGGTTTTCTTTACGGCGGCAATCAAATCACTCTCTTTTAATGGAGCCACTTGCTCCGCCATTACAGAAACAGGGGAAGAATAGACTATAAGAAGCGCGCTTGAGGCGGTATCATAGGGGCTTACAATAATTGAAGTTCCATTTTTCTTTGCAAGCTCAACTATCTTATCTGATGGAACTCTGTTTCCGCTTATAATCAGGACTTTTACAGAATTCTGCACGCTCAGAAGCTGCACATCTTCCCTGTCGCCTGTGACAACCGCGAGATTGCACTTGATATGGCTTTGCAATGTCCTTGCAAAAGAATCATAGCTCATCGCGCCGGAAAGAATAGTAAACTCACAGTTTATGTCATTCCCTTCCGCGCCGTAAAAGCTTCCGTTCAATGTCTGGCATAGAAGGAGCGGATTTGTAAAGACCTTTGTATGATGGTTTGGGTCAAGCGAATCAAAAATACGCTTTGAGATTGAGTTGTAGCTTAGAAGCGACTTGTAATGGCTCTCGCTGTCTACAACAGGAAGAACTCTCTTTTTCTCTTCGCGCATAATAGCTGATGCTTTCCATATAGAGTCCGTCTCGCAGACAGTAACCGCTCCCCTGTGCATATAAAATTCAACCTTTGGCTCCATTTCTGGAATAAAGAGAGGGGGAGTAACACCAAATTTCTTATATATATAGTCAGTCTGAGGATTAAGATTGCCTGCTCTCGCAGCAATGTATTCCATCTTGCCAAGCTTATTCTGCAGAGCCGCAAAAGCAGTCGCGCTTACAACAGAATCCGTGTCTGGGTTCTTATGGCCAAATACAAATATCTTTTTCATAGTTTTTTGCCCGCACATTTTAGCACATAGGCAAGGAACATGTCATTGCTATTTGCGTTCAGACTCTAGCACAGCACAAGCACGGCAGAGAAAGGCATAGCCTCTTTATTCTACATCTTCTCGCTGCAAGTTTTAATCGCTTCCTCGTAGATTTTGAATCCGGCTTCAAGCTGCGCGTCGGTCATCACGAGCGGAGCCAAAAAGCGGATTACGTTGTTGTAAGTTCCGGCGTTTTCCATCAAAAGTCCGTGGTAAGCCGCGTATTTTATGATTTCGCTCGTAAGCTTTGGAGCGGGAGTCTTGCTTTTTTTGCTCGTGACAAACTCAATTCCAATCATAGCTCCAAGCCCGCGAACGTCGCCGACACATTCGTATTTTTCTTTCCATTCGGAGAATTTTTCCATACATTTTTTGCCGATTTCGTTCGCGCGGTCAACGAGATGCTCTTCGTCAATCACTTCGAGAACTTTAAGTCCGGCTGCGCAGGCAAGAGCGTTTCCGCCGAAAGTTCCGCCGATTACGCCGCCTGGAACGCTGTCCATAATTTCGTCGCGCGCAATCACCGCGCTCAACGGAACTCCGCCCGCGATTGATTTTGCGGTTGCAAGAATGTCAGGAGCGCATCCGGCTTCTTTCCAGTATTCTGAGGCGAAAAGCTTTCCGCTTCGGGCAAATCCGCACTGAACTTCGTCCGCGACAAGCATAATTCCGTAGTCGTCGCAGATTTTTCTGATTGCCTTGACATATTCGATTGGAGCGGGAATAAATCCGCCCTCGCCTTGAATCGGCTCAATCACAACGGCTGCGATTGACTCAGGCTCGGCATTTTCCTCAAAAACGTTTGTGAATCTTTCAACGTAATATTCAATCGCCTTGTCGTCAGGCATTCCTTCCGGCTTTCTGTAACGATACGGAAATTCCGCGCGGAAAATTCCGCCTGGAAGCTGCCCCTGGCCTTTTGCGTAGGATTTTTTTGAAGTCATCGCCATTGTCAAAAGCGTGCGTCCGTGGAACGCGCCCGACATTACGATGATGTTTGAGCGTTTTGTGTACGCTTTTGCGATTTTCACAGCGTTTTCGTCCGACTCCGCGCCGCTGTTCGCGAACATAACTTTGTTGTGAGCTCCGCGGACTGGAACACGCGCGCCGAGTTTTTCTGCAAGCTCCACGTAGCCTTCGTGGGTTACAATGTTGAACATTCCGTGGAAATATTTTTCAGCCTGCTCCTGGACTGCCTTGACAAGCTTTGGATGGCAATGACCGACATTCAGAACGCCGACTCCGCCAACCCAGTCAAGGAATCTGTTTCCGTCCGGGTCTTCAATGATTGCGCCCGCCGCTTTTTCCATCACGCAAGGATAAATGCACTTGATTGCGTTCGGCACAACTGCAAGCCGCCTTTTGATAATCGCCGCAGATTTCGGTCCCGGCAATTGTGATGTAATGATTTTTGGAAGTTCTTCGCTCAGCATAATTTATCCTCCAATAAAAAGTCAGTCTGATTATTGGTTAGAGTTTATTTTCCTGCTTAACAGAGATATAGATAAAAAAAGCACAAACTTCATTTTGATTTTTTGTGCAAATATACAAACCTTTGTTTTCAACTTGATTCTTAAAATAAATTGATATAAAGTCTATCTATCAAATAGCTCATCAAAGGCGATGGAAGAAAATTCCGTCGCCTTTTTTTTGCTTTAAAAGCGAATGCGTTAGGGATAGTAGCCGCGCGAAGCGTTGCCGAAGCGGAACGAAGTGAAGCGAAAGGCAATGTAGCCGAAAGGCGGAACGGCGAATAGCCCGACCGCGAAGCGGGAACGCCCAAATTAAAACAGGAGGCAAAAAATGGAAGCGAAAAAAATGTTTATCGGCGGAAAATGGACGGAAGGCTCGGACAAAAAGACTTTTGACGTGATAAATCCGGCGACTTCCGAAGTGATTGCGAAAGTTTACGAAAGC
>CAZURC010000046.1:0-2498 GCA_964623405.1 uncultured Treponema sp. | reverse complement strand
TTTTGACGTGATAAATCCGGCGACTTCCGAAGTGATTGCGAAAGTTTACGAAAGCAACGTGGAAGACACAAAAGCCGCAATCGCCGCGGCGAAAAAATCATTTTACGAAACACGTGAATGGCGCGACCTGGACAGCCAGACTCGCGGCGACATCATCTTGAAAATCGCTGACGAAATTGAAAAAAACGCGGCTGAATTTGCGAAAACCGACTGCCTCGACTGCGGAAAACCTTTGCGCGAAGCTGAAGGCGACATTTCGGACGCGGTTCATTGCTTTAGATATTACGCAGGTGCGCTCAAAATGCCTTACGGCGGAGTTTACGATGTGAATGCGGGATTTGGAAAAATGCATTCGTACACAGTTCACGAGCCGGTTGGAGTTGTCGCTCAGATTACGCCGTGGAACTATCCGCTTTTGATGTCTGTCTGGAAGCTTGCTCCCGCTCTTGCGGCTGGAAATTCCGTTGTCTTTAAGCCAAGCCCAAAAGCGCCTCTTTCTACAATCAAGCTTTTTGAGATTTTTGAAAAGTGCGGAATTCCTTCCGGAGCTGCGAACCTTCTTCAAGGCGACACGGAAGTTGGAAGCGAAATGGGAAAAAACAAAGATGTCGATATGATTGCTTTTACCGGAAGCACCCGAGTTGGCCAAAGTTTGATGAGAAGCGCGGCTGACAACATCAAGAAAATCGGGCTGGAGCTTGGCGGAAAATCGCCGAACATAATTTTTGCTGACGCTGATTTGGACGCGGCGGCGGAATGGTCGATGATTGGAATCTTCTTTAATCAAGGCGAAGTTTGCGCGGCAGGCTCAAGAATCATAATCGAAGAAAGCGCGCATGATGAATTTCTGGCGAAGCTCAAGGCAAAAGCCGGGCGGATGACGATTGGAAATCCGCTTGAAAATCCTGACATCGGGCCGGTCATCACAGAAAAAGATATGAACAAAGTTTTGTCATACATTCAAAGCGGAATCGACGAAGGCGCGAGTTTGGTGACCGGCGGAAAAAGATACACAGAAAACGGCTGCGACAAAGGATTTTTCATCTTGCCGACGATTTTTGACAACTGCACGCAAAATATGAAAATCGTGCGGGAAGAGATTTTCGGTCCGGTTGTTACAATCCAGACTTTTAAAACTGAAAAGGAAGCGTTGCAAATGGCGAACGACACGCAGTACGGACTTGCAGGCGGCGTTTTCACAAAGGACATTACGAGAGCGCATAGAGTGATTTCTGAGCTTCGGGCGGGAATCACCTGGATAAACTGCTTTGCTCCGACTTTCAACGAGGCTCCGTGGGGCGGCTACAAGATGAGCGGAATCGGGCGCGAATTAGGAATTCACGGACTTGAGGAATATCAGGAAGTCAAGCAGATAAACATCAACATGGCGGGCGGCTCACCGGGATGGTACGTGAATTAAACTGGAGGTTATATATGGGAAAAGAAAGCTACAAACGCGTTAGCATGGATTTGGGAAAGGTTATCGGCTACATTCACAGCGACAATCTTCCGGAAGAGGACAAGGAAAAAATCACTCAGCAGACGCTCGACTATTTTGACAGCTACGTTAGCCCGGGCTGGCTAAAATATAGAAAATCAGTTTCGACAAACGATGCTGTTGTTGAATGGACTGACCACGACTCGGTCTGCGAAGGACTTTACGGTGAAAAATTCATCGACTGCCTGGGCGGATTCGGAATCTACACTTGCGGCCACAGAAATTCTGAGATTTTGGACACGGTAAAAGCGCAGCTCGACCATCAGGCTCTTCACTCACAGGAGCTGCTTGACCCTCTGCGCGGCTACCTTGCAAAAGCGATGAGCGACATAACTCCGGGCGACTTGCGCTACTGCTTTTTTACGAACGGCGGCGCGGAAGCTGTTGAAATGGCGTTAAAGCTCGCTCGGATTGCGACCGGCGGAAAATGGTTTCTTTCGACAATAAACGGCTTCCACGGAAAATCATTCGGCGCGCTTTCAGTCACAGGAAAAAACACTTACCGCGAGCCTTATCTTCCGGTGATTCAGCAAGTTTTGCACGTTCAGTACGGAAAAACAAAAGCGATGGAGCGTTCGATTCAAAATTTGGTTTCTGTGGGCGAAAAAGTCGCGGCGATTATTGTCGAGCCGATTCAAGGCGAGGCTGGCGTGATTGTTCCTCCGGACGGATATTTGACTGATTTGCGGAACTTGGCGGACAAATACGGAATCGCCTTGATTTTTGACGAAATCCAGTGCGGAATGGGACGGACCGGAACAATGTGGAGATGCGAGCACGAAGGCGTAACTCCGGACATTATGACTTTTGGAAAAGCGTTCGGAGGCGGAATTATGCCGATTACAGGAATCATCTGCCGCCCGAAAATGTGGGTTCAGCAGCTGGTTGACAATCCGTGGCTTTTAGGCTCGCCTACTTTCGGCGGAAATCCGGTCTGCTGCTCGGCCGCAATCGCGACAATCAAGTATATGATTGACAACGACATTCCAGGCCAGTGCGC
>CAZURC010000045.1:6925-14056 GCA_964623405.1 uncultured Treponema sp. | reverse complement strand
ACTTTGCTGATGATGAACCGCAGTTCAAAGTCAAAATAACCATTGTTCTTTCCTCTGATAACAAGCCGAATATCAAGTACAAAAACAGCATTTCAAAATGTGTTTTCGGCAGAACGCGTCCGCTAAGCCACGGCTGAGCCTAAGCAGCCCGCTTCCGCAAGCCTAAGACGCTCAGAGTGGCACGCAGCCGCAGCCTGCCTGAGCACATTTTGATCCATTTGCTTATAAACTTATTATTCGCCTTTTTAAATTTGATTTTAATAAATTATAGAACTATCAAAAAAAATGTGCAATTGAGGGGGTGTCAGCGCATCACTATATTCGGGGCGGTCTCTTCCTGATATTCCTTTATGTATATGTACTTGAACGGATGAATATCAAGAGCGTTTGTGTACCACCCTCCCGCTTGCCTTAAATTTATGGCATGCAGGCTGATTGAATGGCTTATCGGCATTACAACTCCATCGTCAAGAAGAATCTGCTCCGCCTGGCCAAGAATCTTATATCTTTCTGCCGCGTCTGTCTCGCTGTCTGCCTGCCGCATTTTTTCTGTAAAGACATCGTTATGCCATTTTGTCTGATTAAGAGTTGAGCCGTCGCGGAACAGCTCCAGGAAAGCCACTGGATCGGCAAAGTCTCCAATCCATGAATAGCTGAAAATATCATAGTTAAGATACGGAACACTGGACAGATACTGATCCTCATTTATCTTGAATGGAACTAGCTCCACCCCAAGCGGCTGCCATGCGTCTTTCAGAATCTGGGCAAGACCTTTCATGTACTCGTTGTCTGCGATTCCGAATGTGATTTCAAGCTTCTTGTCCGGGTCAATTCCCGCGTTCTTGCGCGCTTCCTCCATCATCTCCAGGGCATCGTCCGCATTGTAGTCGGAAAGCCCCTCCACCTGCGGATAACCGGAGAGAGGATAGACCAGGGTTGAAGCCTGTATGAGATTGTCCTTGCGCAGAGAGTCCCAGGGAACTGCTGTTAAGAGCGCATTGCGGAATTCAGCGTTGTCCCATATAGGATTGCGGCAAGTAAAGAAAAGGTATGTTGTCCCGAATATTGCGCTGATTCTTACCGCGTTCTTGTTTAAGAGAGTGTCTGTGTTGAATGAGGACATTATCCAGTCGGCTCTGCCTGTGTTGAACATCCAGCTGTTCTCATCCCTGTTATCCGAGAGAATAATCTGGATCTCGCTTAAAGCTACATTTTGCCTGTCCCAGTAGCTCTCGTTTTTCGAAAGCACGAGTGTCTTTTCATCAAGGCTTTTTACAGTGTATGCGCCGGAGAATATGCCAGGGTCTCCCTTGAACACGGAGAACGCATGATGGCACAAAAGGCGCGGCAAGTAGGCGGTTGGAGAGGCTAGAGTGACGGTAAGAGTTGAGTCTCTTGCCTTAAGCCCTACGTCAGATGCCTCTGATTTTCCGAGACGGTATTCCTTCATTCCTTTTATGCAGTCGAGCAGAGAGGCATAGGGCGCATCGGCAGTTCTCTGCAGCATAAGCCAGCTGTCTATTACGCTTTGTGCGGTTATCGCTGTCCCATCGCTGAATCTCGCATTATCACGGATTGTGAATGTCCATCGCTTTTTATCGCGTGATATTCTGTAGGAGCTGGCTAGGGCGGGGATAGGGTCAAGAGTCTTCGGGTCGTAGCAAAAAAGCCCTTCCTGCAAGGCGTTTATAATCTGAGCCTCGTTTGTATAAGTTGAAGTGTGAGGATTCAGGTTAAGGTGATATGACGGAGAGCAGATTACGAATGTGCGCTGCAAGTCCGGGTTAAAGGCCTGCTGTCCGCCAGGTATTTCCAAGTCCTCTTCCGCCGGATTTTCCTCTCTGTCCTCGATTTCCGGCAAATCATCAAAGTCGTCTGCCGTTGCAAAAGCCATGCAGGTAAAGAGGCAGAGCAAGGTTATAGTCTTTCTAAACATTCTTGATTCCTAGTTTCTTTAGCTGCGCTTCCTCTTCGATATATGCCGAGTATTCTGAGCGGTGCTGGTTTGCCTTTACTACAGAATTCTTGATAGCGGTTATCTCCATCTTGAGTCCCTTTATCTTCGGGCGGTTTTGAGGAAGAGGCGCGTTCTTAAAGAATTCGTCCAGTCCGTCTAACACCTTTAGCATTTTGTTGCATTCTGTGATTTGCTGGTTTATGTACTCAAGAACTTTATCCTCCGGCATCTTTGCAAGCTTCTCATAAATTGGACTCTTTCGGATTCCAGCGGATGAGTATCTTCTTGCCCGCAAATCAAGCTCGGACACAAATCTTGAGTAGTTGATTTTCTCACGCTGCTTTGTGTCTGTCGTCTGGTCGGTTATTGTGATTTCGTAGTATACAGGCTTTTCCTCCAGGTTGAAAGCCTTTCTTAGCATACGCTTGAGCTTGTCGATAAAGCTGTTATGCTCGCTTTCAAGAACCTCATGGTTCTCCTCAATCTTTTCCTTTGCCTGGATAATCTGTCCTGGCATGGCTCCAAAGACTCTTAAGGCCACAAGCAGCATTTCTTTTGTGTCAACCTGCTTCTCGTTCTTGCCGGCGGATGAGTCTTCTGTCTCAAGCTTTTTTAATACAGCCTGCTGGCGTTTTTCTCTGTCGGGAGCCTGGTCTTCCGCCGCAATCTCGTCTATCAGCTCGCTGTAGAACGGACTCTTGCCCATTGCGCTTGCGAAGATTTTTTTTATCTGGGCTTTCTCTTCCGCCTGGCTTGTCATTGCTGTCGTGGCATCAAATGAAGGGTGGGCGAGAACAGAATTTCTTACAGTGCTCTTGTAGTATTCTCTTTGGAATTCCGTAAGCTCCTTTAGGCTTTTATTGATAGAGAGGATTGCTTTTGACGCTTTTGACAAGCTGTCGTTTATCACTCCTGCTCCAATCCCCGACATTCCTGTTTTTGCGTCAAGAACCATTGTGGCTAGAACGCGGGTGTTTATGTTTGTTGAATTTGGAGAAAATGCGTTCCACTGGATTGCGTTGTTCAGGTCAACAAGTTTCTTTATGTTTGGAATCTTCAAGTTTGAAACAGAGAATTTATAGTAGTTGCAAAGAAAGTCCAGCGTATTGTCATAGTCGGAAAGACGCATTCCCATTGCCATTGAGCGCTCATTTTCTGTGAATTGAGTGTTCTCTGGTGGCACAATGTCCGAAATCTTCTTGTCATTCTTGTAAGGGTCCGGCGTAATCAGTGATTTCTTTAGGAGAAAGTCATAGATTGTCTTTTCGCAGGTGTGCAGAAGGCGGTACTGCTCAAGGACATCTGGAAGCTCCTTTGTGTCAAACCAGTTTGTTTTTGCGTCAATCGCAGCAGTAAGCTGCGAGGAAAAATTATTCTCTGCCATAGTAGTATTATCGGCGTTTTTTACGAATTCTACAATTCAACAAGGCTGTTTTTTTAGTTACTCATTTTTTTTCATTTACAAATAGAGAAAGGTGCCTTATATTTGCCGTGTAACCGGTTACAAAAAGGAGGTGTGCTGAAAATTACATCCCTGTAATTTTTAGCACGCAAGTTGCGTTGCAGCTTGTATTTCGTGCCTCCTTGCACGACCGCTAACGCAGTGTTTTTTTAGGAGGCTTTTATGATTCTTCGCCATGTTCCATTTTCCCTTAAAAGTATTGATGGGAATTTGCTTACATTCACAAGCGGCGCTGTGAATGAGTCAGTGCGTGTGTTTGTTCTTGAGGACGATATTATCCGTGTGCTTATGACGCAAAACGGAGAGCTAGCTCTGGATAAGACCTGGGCAGTTGCGCCTGGCATGGAGGATATTCCAAAGGAAGGCAGGGATAAGCTTGATATAACGCCGTTCTCCAAGCCGCCTTTTTCTCATTTGGAGAAAGACGGCGTGTTCACCCTTGAGACTTCTAAAGTCCGCATGGTAATTACCCTGGACGGATTCAAGGTCTGCTGGCACGAGAAAACCCCTGATGGAGAGTGGACTCGTGTTCTCATGGACAGGCAGACACAAGCGTATAATTTTGGACACTCGCTTGGGGAGGGTCCTTTTCATTATACAAAACGCTTCCCCGATGAGCTTGTCTACGGACTTGGAGAGAAAGCCGGAAACCTTGAGCGTACAGGCCGTTCTTTTACAATGAGAAGCGTTGACCCGATGGGCTATGACGCAGAAACTTCAGATCCTCTTTACAAGCACTGGCCATTCTATATTACGCACAGCACTAGGACAGGACTTTCGTACGGTCTGTTTTATGACAATTTTTCTACCGCATGGTTTGACATGGGAAAGGAAATAGACAGCTATCACAGGGATTTTCGAAGCTATCATGGTGAATGCGGGGACTTAGACTATTATTTTATCGCAGGTCCGCATATAAGCGATGTTACGATGCGTTTTTCGTGGCTTACAGGAAAGACCGCATTTATGCCTAAATGGAGTCTCGGCTACTCTGGCTCAACTATGACTTATACAGATGCTGACAACGCCCAGGAACAGCTGATGAGGTTCATTGAGGAATGTGACGAGAACGGCATTCCATGCGATTCATTCCAGCTTTCCAGCGGCTACACGAGCATTAACGGAAAAAGATACGTCTTTAACTGGAACTATGACAAATTTCCAGATCCTAAGAAATTCGCGGCGGATTTCCACGCAAGAGGCGTAAGACTGTGCGCCAACATAAAGCCTGCTCTCCTTCTTGATCATCCAATGTATGAGGAGCTGGACAAAAAAGGGCTGTTTTTAAGAAGCAGGGACGGAAAGATGTCGGAGCTTTCTCAGTTCTGGGACGATCTTGGCTCCTATGTGGACTTTACAAATACTCAAGCCTACGGCTGGTGGAAAGACCAGGTTACAAAGCAGCTGCTTGAATATGGAATTGACAGCACCTGGAACGACAACAATGAATTTGAGGTATGGGACGGACAGGCAAAAGCCCACGGATTCGGGCATGAGGTGAATATCGCTCTGATCCGTCCTGTTCTTACGCTTTTAATGATGAAAGCTTCTTTTGAGGCGCAGAGAGAATTCGCTCCGGAGAGGAGGCCTTATCTTATCAGCCGCTCGGGCTGCCCTGGAATGCAGCGCTATGTGCAGACATGGTCGGGAGACAACAGGACATTCTGGAAGACCCTTAAATACAACATCAAGATGGGTGTGGGAATGAGCTTGAGCGGAATGTACAACCTGGGACATGACATCGGAGGATTTGCAGGAGATGCTCCTGAGCCAGAGCTTTTTGTCCGCTGGGTTCAGAACGGAATGTTCACACCGCGCTTTACGATTCATTCCTGGAACGATGATAAGACAGTGAATGTTCCCTGGATGTATCCTGAGTACACTGCGCTTGTCAGAAAGGCAATGCTTCTCCGCGTGCGTCTGACTCCTTATTTCTATGATTTGCTTTACCGTTCACACGAGAAGGGCGAGCCGTTCCTAAGGCCAGTATTCTACAACTACGAGAATGATGCCAGGACTTTCACAGAAAGCGACGACTTTATGGTGGGACGCGACTTTTTGGTTGCATCTGTTGTGAATAAGGGACAGTTTGAGCGCAGCGTATACCTGCCGGAAGAGGAGTTCGGATGGACTGATTTCCATACAGGGCTTTGGTATGACGGAGGACAGACTGTCACATTGCCAGCCCCTATCCAGTACAACCCGCTTTTAGTGCGAGGCGGCGCAATAATTCCTGTAAACGATGCGGAGATAGACTTTGAGAGAAAATCGGACGATAAGAGAGGCTTTATGCTGTTTGCTCCGCGCAAGGGAAAGGGATTCTCAAGCTATGAGCTCTTTGAGGATGACGGTGAGACCAATGCATATAAGGACGGCAGTTTTGCGAAAATCAGTGTCTCGATGGACTGGGATGAGAAGAATGTTAGAGTCGGCATTTCCAAGACAGGAAAATATGAGCTTCCGTACAAGGCTGTGGCCTTGCATCTTCAGGATGGCGATAACAGGACTGTCTCTGTGAATGGAAAGGTGTGCGCTAGGGAGGAGCTTTCTGCCGTATCGCTGTAGATGACATCACATTTTGCGACATTTTTGCTCAAAAAAGAAGAGCGGGCATAAAAAACCTCTGCTAACTTTTTTATGTATCAAGTAATAAGACATTTATTGTGAGGAGGAATCACTATTATGAAATGTAGAATCAATGTTCGGAATGTAGTGGCGGCTGTTGCCACTGTATTTTTAGCTTGCGGAATTATGGCTGGCTGTAAAAAGAAATCAGATACGGCATCCAGCTCAGAAAAAACTGTAAGGCTAAGGCTTGGCCATAATCTTCCTGAGGATCATGCTGTCCATGTCCAGCTTGTATCTTTTGCAAATGCTGTGGCGCAAAAGACTGACGGAGCTGTCACGATTCAAATTTTTCCTAATGCGACTCTCGGCTCAGAGACAGATATGATTTCTCAGCTCCAGGCGGGCGCGCTTGACATGGCGAAAGTCTCTGCCTCGACGATTGGAAACTTTAAGAATGAGTGGAACGTTCTTTCTGTGCCTTATGTGTTCAACAACAAAGACCACTACTATTCGGTAATGGACGGGGAGATTGCAGAGGAGCTGTATGAGCTTACAAGGAAAGAAGGATTTGTCGGTCTCTCATGGTTTGATTCCGGCTCGCGCTCATTCTACACAAAGAACAAGGCTATCCGCACTCCTAGCGATCTCAGGGGCTTGAAAATCCGCACAATGGATAACCAGATTGCAATCGATATGATGCGCTGTCTTGGCGGTTCCGCGACAGTAATGACATTCAGCGAAGTCTATACGGGCTTGCAGCAGGGTGTTATTGACGGCGCAGAGAACAATGTTACAGCGCTCCGCGACCACGGGGAAGTCGCAAAGTATTACAACTTTGACGAGCACACAAGAATCCCAGACATTCTTATCATCTCGACAAGGACGCTGAACAAGCTTTCTGAGGCTCAGAGAGCTATAGTCAAGGAATGCGCAGAAGAGGCTACGCAGGAGTACAAGCAGAGATGGGCTGACTTTGAGAACGAGATTCTGGACATGGCGATTACTAGGCATGGAGTTACGCTTGTGAGAGATGTTGATACAGCTGCGTTCCAGCAGGCCTGCCAGCCGATTTATGACAACCTTAAATCCTCTGAGCCTGAAGTCTACGCATTTGTTGAAAAAATCCAGAACTGGAAATAATCGC
>CAZURC010000045.1:0-6825 GCA_964623405.1 uncultured Treponema sp. | reverse complement strand
TCTGAGCCTGAAGTCTACGCATTTGTTGAAAAAATCCAGAACTGGAAATAATCGCTGCTAGATATATATGGCTGGCATTTATAAAAAATGCCGGCCATCTGGTTTAGGAGACAGCAATGAATAAAGTCAACGAAATAATAGATAAAATTATGAATGTTTTTCTTGCCATAGCAATGTTTGCTCTTCTAGCAGGCGGCACTTGGCAAATCTTTTCCAGATGGGTTCTGCGGAATCCTTCAACTTTCACCGATGAGTTTCTGCGCTATTCGCTTATCTGGGCCGCAATGATTGGCTCTGCCTACTGCTTTTACAGGAATGAGCATCTTTCGCTGGATCTTCTTTCATCAAAGCTTAAGGGTGTGCCAAAGATAATACTTACTGTTATTACAGAGGCCGCAATCATATTCTTTGTCGTATACGTATTTGTTGTGGGCGGATTTAAGCTTGCCTCAAGCGCGACTAATGTTTCGCCCGTTATAAGAATTCCGTTTAAGCTTCTTTACGCTATTTTTCCTATTTCTGGAGTCCTTATTTTAATTACGCGCGTTGTCAACTATGTGATGATTTTTATGGACAAAAGAAAACAATAAAAAAAGGAGGAAAATACTTATGGTTCTTCAAGCCATTGTTATGTTGTTTGGCTCATTCTTCGTAATGCTTGCCATAGGCGTTCCTATTTCAGTCGGCATAGGCATTGCTTCTATTGCAACGGCTCTTATGTGCGGCATAGATTTAAATCTGTTCAGCCTGCTTTCTGCGCAGCGCTGTTTTTCTGGCGTAGACTCATTTGCGCTTCTAGCTCTTCCATTGTTTACACTTGGAGGAAGCATAATGAACAAGGGAGGCATTGCCAGACGTTTAGTGCGCCTTGCGCGTCTTCTTGTTGGCTGGATTCCTGGATACCTTGCGGCGACAAATGTCCTTGCAAGCATGTTCTTTGGAGCAGTTTCCGGCTCTTCCGTAGCTGCGACAAGCGCTCTAGGCTCGATTATGGGACCGCTTGAGAAGGATGAGGGATATGACCCGGACTATTCAGCGGCGGTAAATATCTGCGCTGCCCCTACAGGAATCCTTATTCCTCCGTCAGGACCTCTTATTCTGTATTCAATTACGGCTGGAGGCGTGTCTGTTGCGGCTCTGTTTATGGGCGGCTACTTTACAGGAATCCTGCTTGGAATATCTGTCCTTGCGGTCGCGATTTTTCTTGCGGTAAAGAAAGGGTACAAGGCTTCGGCGGTAAAAGAGACCGAGTCTCCTCTTAAAATCCTTGTTGATGCGATTCCGAGCTTGCTCGCTGTCATTATAGTCATGGGCGGCATTCTTTCCGGTATTTTCACTGCTACAGAGGCAGGTGTTGTAATGTGCCTGTATTGCGGACTTCTTGCTCTTGTCTATCACGAGATGGACGGAAAAACTTTCTATAAGATTCTTGCAGACACAATGAGAAGCTCTGCGACAATCTTGTTCCTGATTGCCTCGTCTTCAATAATGAGCTATGTCATGTCTTACACAGGAATTCCAAATGCAATATCAGATGCGCTCATGAGTATCTCAGACAACCGTTACGTTATCCTGCTGATTATGAACGTGTTTCTCCTTGTGATGGGAATGTTCCTTGACCTGACACCTGCCGTTCTTATCTTTACACCAATCTTCCTTCCGATTGCCCGTTCAATTGGAATGAGCGATATTCATTTTGGTCTTATGCTGATAATGAACTTAGGAATCGGCTCCGTAACGCCGCCTGTCGGCTCTTGTCTGTTCGTAGGCTGCGGTGTAGGCAACGTAAAGATTGAAGGTGTGACAAAGTACATTGCTCCGATTTTCCTTGCAATGGTTGTTGCTCTTTTCCTTATTACATTTATCCCGCAGATTTCAATGATTATCCCGTATCTGTGCAAGCTTGTGACTTCAACTGGCTGGCTTAACTAGCGAGAGGATTAAACTATGATTCTAAAAACATATAACCGTATTGAGAAAATTGACTACGGCTACATAATCCACGGAGATGCGGCTGATGCGCTCCTGGTGTTTATGACAGATGATATTTTTCGTTTCCGTGTAAGCTTTTCGCGGAAATTTACAGAAGAGTCGTATACGCTGGTTAGAACCGCATGGCCGGACCGCATGGACGAGCTCCTAAAGGATGAGCGCAGGAGGATAGCGCCTCTGGATGTTCCTTTTTCCGAGACAGAAAGCACGCTTTGCTTTAAGACAAAGAGCCTTAAGCTTGTGGTAAACAAGAATCCGTTTTTCCTGAAAGTTTATGACAATAACGACGTGTGCATCTACCAGGATCTTGAGGGAAGAGCTTTTGAAATTGACCAGATTGGACGGCTGAGCCATTATAGCAAGATGGACAGAGAATTTGACCATTTCTACGGTTTTGGCGAGAAGACGGGGCATCTTGACAAGAAAGGAAGACGGCTGCGCATGAATCCTAAGGACGCTGTCGGTCATGATCCTGAAATTGGAGACCCGATGTACAAGCATATTCCGTTTTATGTCCGCATTAACGAGAATCAAAAGCACGCAGTCGGCCTTTTCTATCACAATTCGTTCGACTGCGTATTTGACCTGGGGCAGGAGCTTTCCGGTTACTGGGACCGCTACTGCTATTATCAGACTGACGGCGGCGATATAGACCTTTTCTTCCTTAACGGACCGACGGTGGCGGATTGCATAACCGAGTACACCTATCTTACAGGAACGACAATTCTTCCGACAAAGCAGTCTCTTGGCTACTGCGCCTCTACAATGTATTACTGCGAGCTGGAGAAAGACTGCGACAAGGAAATTCTCACTGTAATAGACAAGCATGAAAAAGATGATATTAATATCGACAATTTCTGGCTTGCAAGCGGCTACTCAAGCGGAGAGGAAGACAATCTTCGCTATGTGTTCAACTGGAACAAAAAAAGATTCCCTGATCCAAAGGATTTCTTCAAGAAAATGAATGAAAAAGGAATAAATGTCATGGTGAACTTAAAGCCAGGTATTTTAAGCCATCATCCTTATATCAAGGAATTCGAGGACAATGACGTGTTCATCAAGAATCCAGACGGCAAAGGCTCTTATGTCGGCAAGTGGTGGGGTGGAGCGGGACGCTTCTTTGACTTTACAAATCCTGCCGCAAGAAAAGTCTGGGCAAAGCATCTGAAGGAAAATGTGCTTGAGCTTGGCTCAAAGAGTGTATGGAACGATAACTGCGAGATGGACGGCGTTGAGGACAGGAATGCGCAGTGCGACTTTGAGGGCAGGAAAGGCACTATGGCAGAGCTCAAGATTATCCACAGCAACTTGATGGCGTATCTTGCCAAGAAAGCTCTTGCGGAAGTCTATCCGGGAGAGCGGCCTCATATTATAAACCGCGCAGGATTCTCCGGCATTCAGCGTTATGCGCAGGTCTGGGGCGGAGACAACCTGACAGACTGGCGGACTGTAAAGTTCAATATTGCGACTATTGTAGGCATGGGCATTTCAGGATGCGCAAACATGGGATGTGATATTGGAGGCTTTGCCGGTGACGCTCCAGAGGGCGAGCTCTTGCTCCGCTGGATACAGAACGGTATTTTCCAGCCGCGTTTCTGCATGAATTCTGCGAACAGCGATAACACTGTAACTCAGCCGTGGATGTACGGCGAGTACGAGGATTATGTCCGTAAAGCGTACAAGCTGCGTTACCGCCTGCTTCCATACTTGTACAGCCTTATGTACGAGGCTAGCGAGAAAGGGCTTCCTGCAATGCGTCCTCTTTTCATGGAATTTCCTGATGATGAGAAGACATACTCTGACACGAGCCTGACATTTATGTACGGCAAGAGCCTTCTTGTGGCGAACGTGGTGGAGAAAGGCGCAAAGACAAGGACGCTTTATCTTCCGAAAGGCACTGTCTGGTATGATATGAATGACAACATGAAGGTCTACGAAGGCGGACAGACGATTACGATTCCTGTTGAGCTGGATTCTATCCCGATGTTCATGCGTGGAAGCGGTATTGTCGCAATGAGCGATGATGTGCAGAAAATCCTTAGGGACAAGATGCGGCATCTGGACTTGCTGATTGCGGCCGAAACAGACACGGACTTTGTTCTGTATGACGATGACGGACACTCAACTGAATATCAGAACGGGGTTTACTCAAAGACTTCCATCTCGGTTAAAGCTGGAGACAAGACTGTTGTAAGCTTTAAAAAGGAAGGCAGCTTTAAGACAGACCTTAAGTCTATGGAAATAAAGCTTGTCAGCAAGAAAAAGGGCGCATTCTATGTGAATGTTGCAGGGAAGAATGCAGAGCGTTTCCTTGTGAAGGAACGCTTTGATGAAAGCGAGACCGGCTGGTACTATGACCTGTCCGACCGCACAATCCTTGTGAAATTCCCGATGCCGGAGAGCGAGAATTTTGATGTTGTCATATCAACTGAAAAATTTGATCTTATAGGCATGAATACGGAATAGAATATTTCCTTAGGCGCAGTTAATATGCTGCGCCTAAAGTTTCTTTTATGGTTCATCTGCTATAGTAATAGCAGCATGGATTCATGGGGAATCGACCATCACTACGACTACCGGCTTTCGAAAGAAGTTGCCCGCATAGAGCTCAATGAAACACTTGTCGCTGTAGGCTATTACACGAACAAGGTTAATACACGTTCTGTTGTCCATAGTCACTCTTATCATGAGCTTGTATATAATGTATCAGGAAGCGATGTCCTTTATTTTTCCGACGGGAACCAGTACACACTGCATAAAGACGATGTTATCTTTTTTCCGAAAGAACATTTCCACAATGGTGTTTACAACCTTACAGAAAATCAGTCTGAGAGGCTTGTTGTCCAGATTGACCCGACTATCTGGGATATAGCAAAAAAACGCTCGCTTATTTCCTGGGACAATCAGACGCTTCTGATAGGATCAGGCACTGCGGAAAAATGGAACTTTAAGAGCCTGTTTGAGCGGATGGCACGCACAGGCCATGCGGACAAGAGCTCGCAGATGCTGATTTATGAGTCACAGATACTTGAGCTTCAGCTTCTTGTAAACCAGTTTGTAAATGAGAATAAGAAAAGTTATTTTACCCTGAAGAATGATATTGTGGAGCGCGCCATAAAATATCTCCAGCAAAACTATACAAATCCGCTGTTTTCTGTGGAAGAGCTTGCAAGCAAGGCTTGTGTAAGCAGAGCGCATCTGTCAAGAGTTTTCAAGACATATACGCTGGAAAGCATACATGAATATCTGACAGAGCTTAGAATGCATAAATGCCGGCAGATGATAGCTGAGGGAAAAGGAATACTCGACTCATCCATAGAAAGTGGATTCTCTGATTACTCAAGCTTTGTAAAAGCATTCAAGAAGCTTTATAACATGACCCCGCAGGAATTCAGGAAGATGCTGCTGAGAGAGATAAGGAGAGCATCAAGCTAGTCTTTTCTTTAGGTAGAAGAGGACAAGGATAGAGCAATACAAAAAGGAAAAGAGAAATGCAAACGGATTGGCGAGCGCAATGCCGATGAACCCTAGAGAGCCTAGCGACAGAATGCCGCCAAGCGTACGGCCGAGCAGCTCTCCTACGCCGCTTAGAACTGCCTGCAAGCTGTAGCCCATTCCCTGAAGCGTGTTTCTCATAACCATCAGTCCTCCGTGAAGGAAGAAAAACACACTTATAATAGAAAGATATTGTATAGAAAAAGCGGCCTCATCGCTTGATGCGGAGCCTAGTACAATCTGAGTAAAAAGCCGCTTGCCAAAGAAAATTACTATCCAGGCGAAAATGCAGTATGTCCATTGAATTATAATGCCGGATTTTATTCCTTTTAATATGCGGTCAAATCGTTTTGCGCCCATGTTCTGGCCTGTATATGTAGCCATTGCCATTCCGACACTTTCCATAGGGAGAGTGAACATTTGCCGGATTTTTTCACCGGCAGTCTGTCCTGCTACAGCCACGCTTCCAGCCAGATTGACAGCCCATTGCATTGCAACAGCTCCCAACGCAGAGACGCAATACTCAAGTCCCATGGGAAAGCCCATGACGCACAGCCGCTTTATGTGCCGCCGGCTTGGACGGCGCTCTTCTTTTGAATGGGTGACAAGGCTGGTTCTGAAGAACAGCCAGTATATATTAAGTCCAGCGCTTACCGCCTGGCTTAGCACAGTCGCAAGGGCAGCTCCTTTCACTCCGTAATTCAACGGCTTTATGAATAGCCAGTCAAGGCCAATATTTAAAAAGCTTGAAAATAGAAGAAAGTAGAAAGGATGCCTTGAGTCTCCAGCGGCACGGAGCGAGCTGGAGCTAAAGTTATACAGAAAAGATGCCGGAATTCCTAAGAATATAATTATAGCATATTCTGCCGATTGAGAAAAAATATCCTCCGGTGTCTGAATGAGCTTGAGAAGAGGAGCTGAGAATGAAACTGTTAGAATTGTCAGTAGAAAGGAAAGAGCAAGGCAAACCCATACGCCGTTCCAAAAGTATTTTTTAAATTCAGCAGATGACTTTGCTCCGAAGCTTTCTGCAAGGGGAATTCCAAAGCCGACACAGGCTCCTTGCACAAATCCAAGAATGAGAAAACTGAGCGGATAAGTTGCGCCTACAGCAGCCAGCGCACCTGTTCCTATAAGCCGGCCGACCATTATAGTGTCAGCAAAGCTATATACCTGCTGGAAAAGAGTGCCTGCGACCAGGGGAATTGAAAAGAAAAGAATTTGCCTTATAGGATTCCCCTGTGTCAGGTCAACCGTTCCGTCTCTCATTCAGCAGCGCTCCCAGGCTAATTAACATGCTTATGCAGAGTGCTCCGCACTGCGCCTGCTCCGGCTATC
>CAZURC010000044.1:0-14058 GCA_964623405.1 uncultured Treponema sp. | reverse complement strand
TTCTGCTCATGTTTAAGTATAACCTATAATCTTGGGTTCTTCAAGTTAATTCTTCTTTTGTGTTAATAATTCGATATATATTCGCATACAATAAGGTAGTATGACTACTTTTAGCAAGGAGAAATTAAAATCGTTATTAACATTGATTATTTCTTTCTGGAACACATCCGCCTTTGTAGCCTTGCGAGTAATCAATTTTCCGTTTTTTTTATAAGTAAAGTCCTGACCAACCTTCAAATGTCCTTTCGTCTTGCCCTCCGCATCCAAATGGTCTCTTTCCTTGCCGGTAAAGGCCTTAACCGCCTGTCGGAGAAATGCTGGCCCAGGGAAGAGCCCACCGACTTGAAGAAAGCGGCGGCTCCTGCCCTGTTCGCTCCCGCCATGGACGCTCCGCTTGCGCCAGACGCCATGTCCTCCATCACGCCGGCTCTCGCTCTCTTCGCCGCGTTGCCCGCCGCGTCCAGGGAGGACCACGCTCCTATTCCTCCGCGCACGGCTCCCTGTCCCGCGTGCGCCGCGGCTCCCGCCGCCTTCGCTCCTGTCTGCGCGGTATGGGCCGCCATGTGCCCTATATGCGCCGCTCCGTGCGCCACGCGCGCTATGTCGCCCGCTCCCATCGCCGGCTGCCCGGACAGGATGGACGCCGCGATCTTTGGGGCTCCGAGGGCAATCATTATGCCGATTATGGTAGTCGAGAGATAGTTTGCCAGCATTGATCCATTTTTTTATCTGCCGTAAAATGTAAGACATTTTACATTTTATCTATCATAAAGTGTAAATATTTCTTGTATTTTCACTATTTTTTATATATGCTTAATTTATGGAACGAAAGATTGTAACCCAGCTTAGAGAATGGAAAAATTCAGAAGCGCGAATGCCGCTTATTTTGCAAGGCGCAAGGCAAACAGGAAAGACATACATTGTGAACTATTTTGCCGGCTCTGACTATGAGAACTCTGTCTACTGCAATTTTGAGAAAGAAAAATCATTGCAGTCAATCTTCAAGAATTTGTCTCCTAAAAATATTGTTATGGAGCTTTCGTCGCTCAAACGCTGCAATATAGTTCCTGAAAAAACGCTGATAATATTTGACGAGGTTCAGGCCTGCCCGGAAGCGCTGACATCCTTGAAATATTTCTGTGAGGAGGCCAATGAATATCACATAATTGCGCTCGGCTCGCTTCTAGGAGTTTCTGTGAACAGGGGGGAGAATTCTTTTCCTGTCGGGAAAGTCCAGTTTATGAATATGTTCCCGATGGATTTTGAAGAGTTTTTGCTGGCATGCGGCGAGAATTTTTTAATTGAGAAAATTCGTTCCTGCTACGAAAGTTTTTCTCCGCTTGAAGACGCCTTCCACGAAAAAGCCCTGACACTTTACAAAGAGTATCTTTTTACAGGCGGAATGCCGCGCGTTGTTGAGGACTTTGTAAAAAATCATAATCCTCAGCTGGCCTCGGTCTTAAAAAGCGACATTCTTGAGGCGTACAGCAACGACATGGGGAAATACAACAAGCAGTCCGAGATTCCAAAGACGAGGCTTGTATACAGAAATATCAGCACGCAGCTTGCGAAAGAAAACAAGAAATTCCAATATAAGTACATAAAATCGGGCGGGCGGGCGAGCGAATTTGAAAGCGCGATAGAATGGGTCTGCCTTGCGGGAATTGCGCGGCGGGTTTTCCGTCTGGAGCACATAAAGCTCCCTCTGGAAGCGAACAAGTCTGACTCTGATTTTAAGTTCTATGTGAGCGACACAGGGCTTGCCTGTGAAATGCAGTCAATTCTTTTCAACGATATTATGTATGACGCTCCTCTGCTTTCTGAATTTAAAGGCGGGCTTACAGAGAACTACGTTGCAAACCAGCTTGCGGCGAACGGATTTAACTTGTACTACTGGACAAGCGGGAACCAGGCGGAAGTTGACTTTATCACAAGAATCGGGAGCGACATAATTCCAATTGAAGTGAAAGCCAGCGCGAACACACGTTCCAAAAGCCTCGGCGTCTATGCAAAGACTTTCTCGCCGGCATACTCGATAAGAATCTCCGCGAAGAATTTCGGATTTGAGAGCAATATAAAATCGCTGCCGCTTTACGCTGTGTTCTGCTTGAAATAGTGCTTCAAATACTGACCTGGAAACTAGAGAGAAACTTGATAATGAGCCACATAAATGACTTGATGCAAGAAAATCTCGAAATCACAATGATAGGTCAACATTGACCCATCTGCGCAATAATTCACCCCCCCCCCATTCAGTTTTTCAATGCGAGACTGTGAAGACCTTTCTGTAAATTCAGTAGGCTGCGGTAAAAAGTTTTAATGCGGGTATGTCCCGCAAGCAGCTGACAGCTGCTGTTTCTTTTCTGACTATAAATTACTGCTGATTTTTTATCAAGAATAAAAATTTAAAGACAGTTTCCCCTTAGGGAATCTGTCTTTCTTTTGTGGCTAGTCAGGCAGACGGCCCTCGTACATTACGCACATCTCACCGTAGGCCTGCCCCCAGTTATGAATGGGCTGTGTCCATTTTTTCGTAGCTTCAAAAGCAGCAAGGTACAGGGCTTTGAGCAGAGCCTGGTCGCCTGGAAAAACACTGCGCTGGCGGTTGAGCCTCCGGTAGCTGGAGTTCAGGCTCTCAATTGCGTTCGTGGTGTAAATGATTTTTCTGACATCCTTTGAGAACTTGAAAATCGGAGCCACAGCATCCCAGTTCTCCACCCAGCGCTTCATGGAGTTAGGATATTTCGATGACCATTTCTCAACAGCACGGTCCCTGGCTTTCTTTCCCTCGCTTTCGGAAGGCGCATTATAAATAGTCCTCAAATCAGAGGCGAAGGATTTCATGTCCTTTGAGGCGACATATTTCAGAGTATTGCGGACCATGTGGACCATGCAGCGCTGATAATCGGCTTTTGGAAAGGCTGCCGCTATCGCCTCCTTGATGCCGGCAAGGCCGTCGGCGCAGATAATCATGACATCACGCACTCCGCGGTTCTTGAGCTCATTCAGAGCGTTCAGCCAGAACTTCGCGCTCTCATTCTCGCCTATGGCAAGAGACAGGACTTCCTTGCGTCCCTCGCAAGTGAGCCCGAGAACCACATAGGCCGCTTTCTTGACAATCACTCCGTTGTCTCTGACAGAATAGTGAATGGCATCGATGTAAATGACCGGATAGACATCATCAAGCGGCCTGTCCTGCCATTCCTCAATCTGCGGAAGGATTTTGTCAGTGACATCTGAAATAAAGCCCTCAGAGACATCGAATCCGTAAATGTCCTCGATTGTGTCGGAAATCTGACGGGCTGTCATTCCCTTGGCATACATTGATATGATTTTATGGTCGATGTCAGAAATATCTTTCTGGCCTTTCTTGACGACCTGCGGCCTGAAGGTTGATTTCCTGTCCTGGGGAACTTCCAGCTCGACTTCTCCCACGCTTGATTTCACTGTCTTTGATTTATAGCCGTTCCGGTAGTCGTCATTGCCGGACCTTTCTGACTTTCCATAGCCAAGATGGTCTTCCATTTCGGCCTCCATCATTTCTTTGATGGTGCCGCCGAGCAGGTCTTTCAGGGCATCCTGAATATCCTGCGCTGACTGAATGTCGTATTCTGAAAGCAGGCTTCTGATAATCTCTCTTTTGCCTTCCGTCATTACGACTTTGTGTGGCTGTGTTTTTTCTTTTGCCATAATTAGGCTCCTGTGTTTATTTTACCACAGTGCCTACGTTTTAAGAATTTACAGAAAGAATTTCACAGAGTCGCAATAATTCACCCCCCCATTCAGTTTTTCAATGCCGTCAGCGGCACAACATATATTCCGTCCGGTCTCTGATAGGCAGCATTGCTCATTCCGCAGATGACGCAGTTAGTCTTTGCCGTTTTCCAGCTCCAGCACGGTATCTATCTCACGGCTTGCATAATCCTGGTAATGAAACAGTTTCGCTCCGAATCTGCATATATTTTAGTTCTCCGACTAATTTAAATTTACACTTTAAAATAGTCGGAACTATTTATCTCGTTCTAGATGTTGTTCCTGCTTACAGCAACCTGACCCACATCCTGCCCCGCGTGGGCGGCAGCTTCCGCCGCCTTCGCTCCCATCTGCGCAGTATGGCTGCCATGTGCCCTAAAGAATTTTGTAGATTTACTCTTCTTTTAAATATTCTTCTGTTGTCATCATTTTTACATGCAGAGGGGAAAGTCCTGAGAATGTAAGCGTTACAGCATCCTCCTTAGGCTTATCCAGTCCGCTTACTCCGTCCGTCAGGTAAACGACATAGATTCCCTCGTCAATAAGGCTAAGCACTGTGGATAGAACACAGCACTCCGCTACAACACCGCTCACAACAACACGCCCTGCCCTTCTGCACATCTCAAGAACCTCTGGAATTCTTGCTGATGAGTAAACGCTCTTTGTATATAGAGGGAATTTCCTCAAAGGCTCCTTCAGTTCATCAATCATCTCGTTTGCGTGCGCATCGCCGTTCACATCGGCATATTTTCTATTATATTGCGCCCAGACTCCTCTCGGGTGGCTCTCATCCGCGATAAACCGTGTAAATACAACATTCCTTGCGCCGCTGCCGATTACCTTAAGAATATTCTTAGCCGCGCCCTCTGTATCAAGGCACTGCCACTTTCCCCCGCGCTTATACACGTTCTGCATGTCAATCACTAGAAGCAAGTCATTGTCCTTCATCTGTATCTTCCTCGTCATCCTCGCTCTCTTCGCTGTCGTCATAAAACTGATCCAGGAAGGATTCCAGAGCCTTGTACTCCTTCTCATCGCGCTCCTTTGTATCCTCTCTACGCCCGTCTATAACAAAAGAGTCAAGGTACATCTCGATTGCCTCTATGATAAAAACAAAGTCCTCTTCCTCAAGCTTATAAATATCAAAGACCTCGTGAATTTCTGGAGCCAGCCTTGACATACGCTCAATAGCATCATCATACTCTGCGGCAATATTGCCGTTCTCCCCGTCAGTCCTCTTTATGTCTGTTCGCTCGTCCAGCAGCTGTCCATACACAGCCTTTATCGTCCTCAGCAAAAGCTTATCTTCTTCATCCATAAGTTGAATTATATTCCTTTTCAGCAGAACAATAAATATACAGAACAAGCGCAGCCTAAGACAAAAAGCCGCCTTGTGTCTGCCTGCCCGTAAGCTCGGCAAAGAGTCCAAGTCCTCCGTTCTTAGGCACAGAGTCCCCATAGCTCAAAACCGAAATCAAGTTGAATTCAAAGTGAAATTAACTTAATTTCGGGATGAAATCAACCTAATTTCAGAATGAAATCAGCTTAATTTCAAGATGAACCCGGCTTGATTTTGTCCGTAACCCCGTCTTGCTTTATGCTTTAGGAGTGAATGCTGCCAAGTTAAACTGGCAAAGCTGTTTATATCAGACAAGCCTGCAAGAGGACTGGCGCCTATTCAAATTCTGCCTTTTGATTGATTTTACAGCTACGCTACATTAAACTTAGCCATGAATACAGGAGACACTATGCCGGACAACAACAACAGATTTGAAAAGGGAATTTTCTTCATACTGCTCTTTTTTGCAGCTGTGCTATCCTGCGCCCTGCTTGCCGTAATGGACTCTTTCTTCAAGCCAGTCATACTGTCAATTCTGCTCTCGTGCGTTTTCTATCCGCTTATAAAGCGCCTGAATATCTTTCTTAAGCTTCCGTGGTGGCTCTCCACGCTGATTATATATCTGGCGTTCTTTATTGTTCTTTTCCTTGTGCTAAATCTTCTGACCGCAAGCTTCAAGTCAATCCTCCTTGCAATTCCAAAGTACCAGCAGAAGTTTCTCGCTATCCAGGAGGCGATAAAGACTTTTCTTTCCGCCCACAAGGATTCAAGGCTATATGACCTGCTTAACTTTGATGAGCAGGAGTCTTTCTTTGAGAATCTGAACAACCAGTTCAACATACTTGACTATCTGAAAAATCTTGCGCTCAGCTTTACCAGCTCTGTCGTCAGCTTTATGAAAACTCTTTTCCTTGTCGTCCTGCTCTCTATCTTTCTCCTTGCGGAATTCAAGAAGACAAAACAGAAGGTAGCGCTGGCGTTTGACACAGAGCACAACCTGCGCGTGATAAAGGTTATACAGAACATAATAGCGGACACAACGCATTATGTTTCAATAAAATTCATAATCTCGCTCATGACAGGCATTCTTGTCCTTGCCGCTTGCGTTGTTATAAGAATGGACTTTCCTTTGATATGGGGATTCCTAGCTTTCAGCCTGAACTTTATACCAACATTCGGCTCAATAGCCTCCTGCGCAATAATAATCCTGTTCGCGGGAATGCAGTTCTTTCCAACCTTCCTGCCTACCCTTTTTATCGCGGTATGGGTGATAGCCGTCAACTTTGTGCTGGGAAACGTAATCGAACCAAAAATAGAGGGAGAGAACCTGGGTGTCTCCCCTTTTGTAATCCTTGTCTCTCTTTCTCTCGCAGGCTGGCTCTGGGGAATACTTGGAATGATTCTGGCAGTTCCGCTCATGGTCATTATAAAAATAATCTGCGAGAACATCTCATTCCTAAGACCTATTGCCGTATTTCTCGGCAACAAGGCAAAATAAACCGCAGGAAAAGAAGCCTCGGCATGTAACAAACTGGTTATCCAACAGATACGGGCTCCAAGCGATGAAAAAGCGGCAAGCTAAGAATGTAACACTTTGGTTATTCTGTAGCCGGCCGGAAAGGAGTTTGCTTTTTATACGGATTTGTAACAGACTGGTTATCCAGACATAATCCCCTCCCCTTTCAGGAGAAAGGAAATAAGCAATGTAACAGATTCGTTATCTATAGCCCTAAAACCGCACGGCTCCCGGGTGCATATATATTCCAGCGCATATATGTCACGGTTTGGTTATCCTTATCAACCACAGATATGCCGGCAGAATGTAACACTTCTGTTATCAAAACATGTAACAGCCTGGTTATATATGTCAACAAAAGCCTGTGGAAAACCTAAAATTTATGTAACAGTCCGGTTATTTCTGTGGAATTCTCTAAATCATTGCAGGATAAGCAGAAAAGAGATGCCCGACAGCTGAATTGTAACAGCTTCGTTATCTCTAAGTAACAAACTGGTTATTTCTTCTATTATATCTAATAATTAACTAATAATATAAAGGAACTAATAATAATAAGCGGTTTATGTGCATAACTAAGACAATGGATAACAATATTGTTACATTAGCTTAGATAACCATATTGTTACAATATTTTACTCCAAATTGGTAGACACCAATGCATATCTAACATCGTCCTGAAGAACAGGTGTCGGGCTTTTAAATAAGGTTATTCCTGTTCCTGACTTGTCAACATCAACTTTCAATTCAGGATAGTACTTCTTCTTTATCTCTTTTATCTGCTCAATAATTCTTGCGTAGTTCACATTGGCAATCTTTGGATCAGAGCCCTCTGCGACAGGCATAAACTGCTCAACGAGCTTGTCTCTTGGGACAAAGACAGGAGAATTTTCCTTTAGTCCGTTATTGCGGTATACAAGCCAGGCGTAAATGTCCTTTCCGACAGGACTTGTAATGTCCTTATAGACAGTATAGTTGATAGGAACTCCATGCTGCTGGCAGAAAGCCGCGAAATTGGCAGAAAGAATTATCTTGAACTTGCCGACACGGGGATTTGCTGAAGTCTCATCGAAAATCTCCTGATACTGGACACCTTCTGTAAAAAGAATAGTTCCTGTTGAGGTTGTGCGGACTGTCACATCGCCCTTTGGAAGCTTCTCTCCAGGCAGATACAGATCCTGGAACAGATAGCTCTGACGCTGCTCCTCAACCTTCTGCTCAAAGGAGAATGTTGCGCGCTTAAAGCACTCAAGCTGCTCTTGGATGTCCTTTCCTCTCTGGCGGGGAAGCTGCATTTCCTTTAGGAGCTGGGCAAGAGAGTCAAATTCTATTACAACAGGAACATTCTTCTCTTTTGACAAAACTGCATGGGTTGTAAAAATGCTTAGCAGGAGCCTGCCATACTTGCCGTAAGGGACATTCTTGGGAGAATTCAGAATAAGAGATATACCGTTGCTGGCTTTCCTTATAAATTCAGTTTTGTTTATGTTCTTGAACGGAAGAGACGCGGTTGTGAAAAAACTTGGAATATAGCTAAGAAGCTTTTTTCCTGTGCCAGCACTCTCTATCTCGTTCAAGGAGGCAAACAGCTCATCCGAGGAACTGTCAACAGGAATAAGAGAAGTTTCTTTCTTTATTTTTCTGCCCATAAGCTTAATTATATCTAATCATATTTCTTAGAAAAAAACAAATGGAAAAGCATTGTCTTTGACGATTGATTTATAAAGAGCTTGGTCGTATCATTGAATCAACAGGGGATATGCCATGGTTAGCCTGATTATAGGAATCATTATTGTTGCCGTCATAATTGCTTATATCGTCTATGTCATTGTTCATCCGAACACAAAGAACCTTTCTGACCATTTCCGTGGCGACGATGGAAAATACGAATAATTCCATAGCTGCTGTTAATTTAAGAAAAGCCTCCAGAACGCTCAGAAATGCATCGGCCATATAAATACTCAAAAAAGTAAAAACAACGCGTCTACGTCAATCCTCGCGCGTATTTTTAGATGCTAATACTTCTAATAAAAAGAATTAGAAATATTAGCAGAATAGTAAGCATTTTGCTAATAGTGTTGCTAACTATATTTATTAGTTTTATTAGTAACAATCTAATGAAACTAATAAATATTACTTGAAATGTTATGATTATTGTAATATAATTACTAATGAAATTTGTTAGTATAAAAAGAAAGGGAAAAGGACAGCATGAAAAAAATAGCTATTTCTATTCAGAAGGGCGGAGTTGGAAAAACGACCGTGAGTGTCTCTCTTGCGGCGGAGCTTGCCAAGAGTCACAAGGTTCTTCTTGTTGATGCGGATCCGCAGGGAAACTCCACCAGCTCGCTTTTGGAAAGCTTTGACTATGAGCTGGCGGATGTCCTGAACGGGATTGTCACCTATGACAAGGCGGTCAAGCCGACACCGGTTGAGAATTTGTTTATTATTCCGACTGTCGCTATTGATGAGAAAAGCGGCAACTCGCTTAAGCTTTACCGTCAGAACCAGGCGGCAAGAGAGCCTTTTATTTTTGTCGAGCTTACGGATGAGCTTGAGAAGCTTGGCTTTGATTATTGTATCTTTGACACGTCGCCGAATTTTGACCTTTTCGAGGAGAATATCATGAAGGCTTCGGACGAGGCTGTTCCTGTGGTGAAGGCCGACGGTTTCTCTCAGGACGGGCTTGAGATATTCCGCAACAACCTGAAGGATTTTAAGAAGCGGCATCATACGCAGAATCCGGAGCTTAGGACTATTGTGCTGAACGAGGTGAATCATTCCTACAAGCTCGCGAATGGTATTATTGAGGCGCTGAAGTCAACAGAGCTGAACATTGTTGAGATTCCGCAGGATCAGAATTTTAAGATGTCGCAGATAATGCGACGGACAATTCAGCAGAATGGTGCTAAGCCGGAAACGCTGAGGGCGTTTGAGAGGCTTGCAAAGCTTGTGGAGTAGGGGAGGAATAGAATATGCCATTAGCACATAAGACATCTGCGCCGCAGGGCCCGTCTCAGCTTCCTGAGGCCCTGAGAAATCAGATTTCCAATAATTTTAAGAGCGACAGAGAATTCGCGGACATTCAGGCACAGCAGCCTTCTGAGGGCAGCTCAGGTACGGCGGCAAAAAGCAAGTATGCGGACTCGGTTAATCTCCGTCTTACATCTGGCAAGAGGAGCGAATTCAAGAAATTCTTTACTGACTGCGAGATTTCTATGAACCAGGGCTTTGAGATGGCCGTGGACTATGTGATGAGAGAGGCAAGGGCCGGCAGAATCAATGTCTCTAAAAGCGGAATAACAAAAACAGATGAAATTTGAGCTGGTGAATCTCCCTCATATTTTTGCATGCGGAGACTAAAAATTCCCTCATCTTTTTGTAGGCAGAGCGCAAAAACTCGCTCATTTTTTTGTGAATTTTACTTGAAAAGTCGCTCATGAAAGCGTAATATTGATATGTGGAAGAAGAAAAAGAGTTTTATATTCAGCGAAAAGCTGATTCTTATCTTTCTAAATGGAAATCAGATTCTCAGAAATTGCCGCTAATTGTAAAGGGGGCAAGGCAGATTGGAAAAACTAAGACAATCTTGCATTTTGCACATCAGAATTATGAGAGTGTAGTTTATATCAATTTTGTTACTGATGAAAAATTCAAGATAATTACCAAAGACGGATATGAACCGCAAGGCATTGTCAAAAATATAACTTTGATAGATTCCTCGAAAAGATTTGTTCCTGGTCAGACCGTAATCATTTTTGACGAGCTGCAGGAATTCCCGGAAATTGCCACAAGTTTGAAATTCTTTAAGATTCAGGGGCTTTATGATGTGATTTGTTCCGGCTCGCTTTTAGGAATCAGCTATAAAAGGATTCAGAGCAACAGCGTCGGCTACAAGACAGACTATGAGATGTCGTCGCTTGATTTTGAGGAATTTTTGTGGGCAAAAGGATATAAAAGTAACGCCGATGAAATGCTTCAGAAGATGAAAGGCTGTGTCCCGTTTTCTGAGCTTGAGCACAAGGTTTATTCAGATTTGTTTCGTGATTTTTGCATTACAGGCGGAATGCCGGCGATTGTTTCTTCATATCTGCAAAAAGGAACTTTTGAGGGTGTTCTTGAGATGCAGAGGCAGCTTATCTTGAATTATGAGGAGGACGTAAAAAAGTATGCCGAAGGTCTTGATAAAACCAGAATCATAAATGTGCTCAATCATATTCCTGTTCAGCTTGCAAAGGAGAACAAAAAATTCCAGATTTCCAAGGTTGCGAAGGGCGCACGCTTCAAAGATTACTGGGGCTGCATAGAATGGCTTAAGGACGCAGGAATTGTGAATATATGCTACTGCATGAATTTTCCTGAACTTCCGTTAAAAGGGAATTATGACTCCTCAAAATATAAACTGTATTTTTTTGACACAGGGCTTTTGATTGCAAATCTCGATGAAGATTCTCAGGAGGATTTGCGTGTGAATGAAAATTTTGGAGTCTATAAGGGCGCGCTGTATGAAAACATATTAGCAGAATCCTTGAGCAAGCAAGGCTACGAGCTTTATTATTACAAAAAAGAAGACTCGACTCTTGAGGAGGATTTTTTTGTTCGTGCCAAAAACTATCTTATCCCTGTAGAAGTCAAAGCAACTAATGGTGTTGCGAAATCCCTGAGAACTTTGATAAAAAGTGAACATTACAAGGATATAACTTACGGAATAAAATTTGTTCAGGGAAACATAGGTTTTTCAGATAATATTTTCACTTTTCCATATTTCTGTTCATTTCTGTTAAAGCGATATTTGAAAGATTTTCCTCTGCCTGCGGATAGCCAAAGTCTGTATGCTTCCATGAGTTGATTAAGCCATCTTTTTATCTGTATCTTTATGGGGCGCTTTTATTTTGTGGGATTGAAATGCTGCTAAGGGTGCTGTTTTTCCTCTGCTTTTCTGGCAGAGAATGTCTCGGAGACCGCAGACACTATGCCGGCGAGATTTTGGAAATCCGCAGGAACAATCAGCTTTGTGGCTTTTCCATCCGCGGCTTTTTCCAGAGCCTCAAGGCTTCGCAGTTTTATCACGGCTTCGTCAGCTCCGGCTGATTTTATCATTCTTATTCCATCAGCCTGAGCTTGCTGTACTTGCCTTATAGCCTCCGCTTCGCCCTCGGCCTTTTTTATAAGCGCTGTTTTCTCCGCGTCCGCCGCAAGAATTCTCGCTTCCTTGTCGGCTTCCGCCTTGAGTATTGCGGACTGCTTTGCGCCTTCCGCAACTAGAATCTCGGACTGTTTCTGGCCCTCTGCTATAAGAATTTTTTCACGGCGCTCACGCTCTGCGCGCATCTGCTTTTCCATGGCCTGGCGTATGGCTTCCGGCGGCATGATGTTTTTGACCTCTACACGGTTCACTTTTATTCCCCAGGGGTCTGTGGCCTCGTCAAGAATTGACCGCATCTTTGTGTTTATCAGGTCTCGGCTTGTGAGCGTTGCGTCAAGCTCAAGCTCTCCGATTATGTTTCTTAGTGTCGTCGCGCTCAGATTCTCAATGGCTGTCATAGGGTTTTCGATGCCATAAGTGTAGAGCTTTGGATCAGTTATCTGCATGTAGACAACGGTGTCTATCTTCATTGTGACATTGTCTTTTGTTATAACCGGCTGCGGCGGAAAATCGAGAACCTTCTCTTTTAGGGAGACCTTGTTCGCTATGCGGTCAATAAAAGGAGCCTTTATATGGATTCCTGTCTGCCATGTCGCGACATAAGTTCCAAGCCTTTCTATGAGCGCGGCATGTGACTGAGGAATAATCCTGATATTGGTGATAATTAAAAGCATGACGATAAAAGCAACCGCCGCGATTAAAAGTGTCTGCATGATGCCTCCTGTTTTTATAAGCAAGTTTGCAACGCAAGTGATTCAGATGATAGGAATGTGTGTATTCTTGTCATGAGTCCTTCTTTACAATCAGCGTTGCGCCGCTGATTCCTGATATTTCTACTAAGTCGCCTTCTTCTATGGTTCCGCCGCAGGACTGTGCGGTCCATTCAACGCCGTCAATCTTGACTGCGCCTTTCTCAATGTCTGTCATCCTTTGAGTAGCAGCGCATTTTCTTCCAATGAGCCTGTCAGCATTGGTCGCTGTCTTTTTTGCGGCAAGTTTCTTGATAGCAAAGGGTCTTGTGAATAGCAGAAGGGCAAGCGAAATCAGGACAAATATAAGAACCTGCCATCTGAAAGGAAAGTCTATGAATGAGAGAAAAACCATCACCAGCGCGCCGCAGGCGAACCAGATTGTTGTGAGAGCGACTGTTGCCGCCTCAAACAGAAGGCATGCGGCGCAGACAAGGAGCCAGAACCAGGGCAAGTGGCTAAGAAAGAACTGTGTCAAGCTGACCTCCTCTTGCATGGGGCGACGGTATTTAGTCAAGCGAATACCATTTTAGCAAAAACTGCACTGCTGCTCTGCAGGAGTTTTTCTTTTTAACAGTATAACACTGTTTATTGAATTTGCACAGAGCATAATACAATACAAAATATAGGTGACCACGAGGGTGTCCACAGGGTGACCATTTCCATTAGGGCGTGGACACCCTTAAACCATTACAATATAACGGATTATAAGGTCCCGTGGTCACCTCCTTTATCTTGCCTATTGGCTAAAGGGTGTCCACGTTATTGCGTTTGCTGCAATGTATGCCATACACGGCTAGGGGCAAGAGTTCTGCAAGCTCGTCAGCAACAGGTACGCTTTTGTTTTCTTATAGTGATACTGTAAATGATACTGTAAATGACACTGTAAAACTGATTTTTAAGATGATAAAGTCAAATCCTGTCATCGTTTACGAAGAGATTGTTGCAAAAACCGAAAAGTCGCGCTCGACCGTCGCAAGAAGCGTGAAAAAACTTTCGGATGCAGGAAGAATCAAACGTTCCGATGCTGAAAAGAACGGAATGTGGGAAATTTTGTAATGTCTAATATCTTTGACAAAATGTCGCTATTTGCCTAATATATTAGTCATTATGGCAAAGAAACCAGTTGTCTTGCTTCCTAAGACGCAGAGAATCCTTGAAGAAGTTGGAGACCAGATTCGCCTCGCGCGGCTGCGTCGCAAGCTTTCAGAAAAGATTGTCGCCGAGCGGGCGGGAATAAGCCGTACGACGCTTTGTTCAATTGAAAAAGGCGCGTCGACTGTTTCATTAGGAAGCTACGCCGCAGTTCTTGTTGCGCTGGGGTTGCAGGAGGATTTGCTTTTGCTAGCGAAGGACGACATTCTTGGGCGGACGTATCAGGACTTGAATTTGAAGATACACAAACGGGGTGCAAAAAATGTCTGAGAAAGAAACTAAAATCAACGTGTTTGTTCTTGAGATTTCCGGCTGGCCCTTTATAAGACCACCTTCTCGACAACCCTGGCGGAGCTTTTTCTTTGCTTTATACCAACGCCATTGACTCGGTATGGCAGGTTTT
>CAZURC010000043.1:0-14162 GCA_964623405.1 uncultured Treponema sp. | reverse complement strand
AAGTAATTTTTATCTACAGGCTTCTTGCGGAAGCGAGTTTTTTATATGATAATTTGCTATGCGCTTTATAAATAAAAATTCTTTTCTATGCGCGGCAGTTTCCGCCGCGGTGCTTTGCCTGGGCTCCTGCTTATCAACAAGCGGGAGCGATGCGGCAAGCCCTGTGTCCCAGGACGGCCTGGAGGCCTTTGACTCGCTTGTCTATTCTCATTATGAGGCGATTGACATTTCGGACTTCAGCGACGGCTTTAACCATGCCCGCTATATATACGAGAATTCCATTCCGCCGTGGAGCCTCTATGACACTGACCAGATTCTAGGGTTCGCGGAGAACATGGTCTACCTGCAGAATCCTGACGGCGGATGGGCGAAGAATATCGACTTTCAGCGCGAGTATACTCTTCCTGAGCTTATGGAGCTTAGGGAAAAGAACAAGTCCATTATTCCTGTGACATATAACCTGAAGACGCAGTCCAGCGGGAGCACTATGGACAACGGCAATATCCATTCGCAGATAAAGTATCTCTGCCAGGTCTACCAGCAGGTGAAAAATGTTTCTGGTGTTGACGCTGAGCGCTATCTTGAGTGCGCACAAAGGGCGCTCTCCTGGATTTTGAACGCCCAGCATCCTTCAAGCGGAGGATTTACCGGAGCCGATGTGTACGCAGTCACCTACAACGATGATGTTATGACCGCCGCTCTGACCCTCCTGCGCGATATTTCAGACGGAAAGGATTATTTCAGCGTGTTTCCTAGCGATATGCGCTCAAAGGCGGGGGATGCGTACAGCAAGGGGATTGAGTGTATTCTGAGGACGCAGATTACAGTAACTCTTGATGACGGCACAAAGCTGCTTACCGCCTGGTGCCAGCAGCACAGCCATGATACCCTTCAGCCTGTCTGGGCAAGGGAATTTGAGCCTCCTTCAATCTGCTCCGCGGAGTCGTTCAAGGTGGCGAAGTTCCTCATGCAGATTGAGAATCCTTCCGAGGAGATAAAAAAGTCAATAGCCGCCGCCTGCGAGTTCTTTGACAGGGATGACGTGAGAATTCACGGAAGAAGGCTTGTGAAGAAGCAGATAGAGGCTGTCACTCTTGGCGGCCGCACTTACAACACTGACCAGGTGCTTGTGTATGATGATACGGCTCCGGACCTGTGGGCGCGCTTCTATGCCCTGGATTCCTCTTTTGATGTCGTTACCGGCGCAAGAAAGACGCCTCAGGGAACTTATCCGCATGTCCTTGCTCCTGTCTGGTGCGACAGGGGATGCAAGTATGTTGATGACTATAACGACCTCTCGCAGGAGCGGCGCAATGGATATGGATATGTGCGGAGCGGAGGCGCAAGACTTCTTGCCGTCTACAATGAATGGAAGAAACGCGTTTAGCTATATTCAATTCACGGGAGGAAAGCAGCTATGGCGGATAGTATGAGTGTGCTGGAAAAAGTGGCAGAGGCCTTGAGACAAAACGGATTTGATTCATATATAGAGAAAACCTCTGCGGATGCGGTCAAGAGGTGTCTCTCTCTTGTGCCCTCAGGCTCTGTCGTGGGCTGGGGCGGCTCAATGAGCTGTGTGGACAGCGGGCTTATTGACGCGGTAAAGAAGTCGTTTGCTGTGCTGGACAGAGACAGTGCGAAAAGCGGCGAGGAGCGCACAAGGATAATGCGCAGAATCATTGCCGAGGCGGACGTGTTCCTTACCAGCTTTAACGCGGTGAGCGAGGACGGCATGGCTGTGAACATAGACGGGAACGGCAACAGGGTTTCCGCGATTGCCTATGGGCCCGGCACTGTCATTGCTCTCGTGGGAAAGAACAAGGTGACTGCAAGCCTTGAGGATGCGTATAAGCGCGCGTCTACGGTGGCCGCAGGAAAGAACGCTGTGCGCTTCGGAAAGAGCTATGATGAGGGCGCATCGCTGTGCAATATTGTGGAAATTCTGCGTTCCGGCGGCAACGGCAGAATAAAAGTTGTGCTTGTGGACGAGGAGCTGGGATTCTAGCTTCTTTTCAGAGGTGTCTTCTTTATATATGCTTTATAGTCTTAAGGCTTCTTCCAGGACAAGGCTTGACTTGCTCCTCAGGGAGAAAGTTCCGCTTCTTGTTGGAAAGGAAATCTCAAATTCAAAGCTCCGACGGCTGATTGTCTCCGGCTCTGTTTATGTCGGAGGAAGACAGATCAGGATTCCCGCCTTTGATGTTTTTCCAGGAAGCGATGTCAAGGTGAGTATCGATGAGGAAAAGCTTTTCTTTGAGAGAACGCCCGATGACATCAGCTTTGTGCTTACAGAGGATGATGTTCTCTTTGAGGATGACTATCTGATTGTTGTGAGCAAGCCGGCCAATCTTCCGACAGAGGAGACTATTGTTGAGGGAAGACCAAGCCTCCATTCCGCCGTTGTGAGTTATCTTTTTGAGCGGCAGAGAATAAGCGCGCCCAATGCGAAGAATCCGCCGTACGCAGGCATAATGCATCGTCTTGACCGGGGGACTTCAGGGGCGATACTTTTCTCCAAGTCAAGGAGCGTCAACAAGGCTCTCCAGAAGATGTTTGCCCGCCGCGATGTAAAGAAAAAATATGCGGCTGTTGTCTGCGGTGTTCCTGTCAGGAAGAAGTTTACTGTTGACTTTCCGATGGCAAGAATAAGCCCCAAGTCACAGGCGGCAAAGTGGGGCAGGGTTCCGCTTGAGGCAGGCGGCCAGCCAAGCAAGACAGACTTTGAGCTTGTGTCTGTCCTTGAGGGCAATCTTAGCATCCTTGACTGCTGTCTTCATACAGGCAGGACACATCAGATCCGTGTCCATCTTTCAGATTCAGGTCTTCCTATACTGGGAGATACTCTTTATGGCGGAAGACCTTACAAAAGAATTATGCTTCATTCACTGAGCCTGTCATTCACACATCCTGTCACAAAAGAGGATATTTCGGTTGTCTCTCCTCTTCCCGAGGAGTTCCGTTTGTTAAAGTCAAGGCAAGAAGAAAGGCGCGGGGAGCTTTAGGCGGGCTGCCTGCTGTCCTGCAGACGCTCTACCAGCAGCTCGACAAGCCTCCTGTCTGCGTCAGATAGCCTGTCTATTTTTAAGGCAAGGTGCTCGACCGAGCTTTTTATCTTATGGTCCTTTGATTCTCCAGGGGTTTCCGCTACCAGCTTTTCTACAGAGACATTGAGCGCATTTGCGATTTTTACAGCCGCGTCGGCAGGCGGAACCGTGCATTTTTCTGCAAGGTAGTGGTCAAGAGTGCCTTTTGGAATTCCCGTCATCGCGGAAAGCTCCTTTACTTTTATATCCTGGTATTTCAATTCTTCCTTTAAGTTTTCCCTAAAACCCATGCAGAAATAATTACGCAAAAATGATTATTTTAGCGTAAAACTATTCAAATATGCTTAAATTGTGTTATAATCTTAATCAGATATGAGTATCCGTCGCATACAGATGCCCATGTCTGACAATTAACACACCAGGTGCAGGGGCATCTGGAAAAGGAGCTATGTTATGAAAAAGGTTGTTGGAGTCTTGATGCTTGCATTGTTGTTGACATCAAGTGTATTCGCTAAGAAAAAAGTAGAATCGTATACTTTTGATTTTTCAAAAGATTTTTACGTTGGCGTAGGATATGTTGTCTTGAATGGAAGCGCATTCAAAGAGTCTTATTTTACAAAAGCTGATGTTTTCAAAAATGAATATACAATTGAGAAAGTGAGTTGTTCTGCTGCGTTGGTTCCAATTTATTTGACATTGAAAGTTTCTCTGCAACAAGATGGTTCACTTGCTTATGAGTATTCTGACTTGCGTTATAAAAAGGATGGCTCAAAGACAGAGATGACCGCACTTGTCAGGGTTAACACGATTACAGATAATTTTGATACACTTCTGCCTGTGGTTTTTGGAAATGAAAGCTTGTATGACCAGACGAAATCTAAATTCTTTAGCGAGCCAGGAATGTTGCAGGCCATGACGAATGGGCTGACAGAAATTCGTGCTGCGAAATTTAGTGAAATGGTAAAAGATGCACCTATCAATATTCCAGCAACAGTTATTGAAGCGAAGATGAATGAAAATGACGCTTATAGCGATTACAAATATTATATTACTGCTAGCGTGAATGTTTCTTTAACAAGATTTATCTATTTCGTTTATTATACAAATGATGATGACAAAGCTGCATTGGCAAAAGGAGATAATTTAAAGATTTCTGGAAGAATTGATAACTTCTCAAAGTCAAAGTATCTTTCAGATGGTTTATCTTTCTCTGTTGTAGACAAAGAGTAAGTATTGAAAAACGGTTAAGTCTGATTCGAAATTATCGGCTGACTAAAAGTTTTTGTCAGCCGAGTTTCCTCTCCTCCTTATCCCCCCGTTCTCCGTCATTTGACGAGACGGGGCTTTTCTTTTAGACTTTTCCCATGAGAAAGTTTGCCCTGCCTTTTTTCTGCGGCCTGTTCGCTCTTGCTTTTGGCTGCTTCTCCTGCTCTTCTGTCCAGTCTATGTATGCAAGCGTGGACAAGGACGCAAGGTTCTATCAGTCTGTTCAAGGCTACCTTGTTGCCCCTGACGATGTTTTTCTTGAGGATATTTCCAGTGAGCAGAATGTGAACGGAACTTATCCTGACCATATTCTTATAAAGACTATGACACAGACTTTTACCAGGGACTATGAGTTCATGATCCGCGGCGGCAAGCTTTTCTACAAGCCCAAGACGGAGAGCCTGTGGAGCCTTTACTGCGGAACTGGGCTTCCTAAGGGAGCTTCCTCTGTCGTAGAAATCTCCGCTGACTCAAACTGCGTGTTTGTGTTTGATGACAGGGGGAGGCTTTTCAGGACTTATACCGACAAGGAAGTGCGCAAGAGCGCGGCAAGCCCTTCATACATAAAGCCTTTTACCTGGGTGTACACTTACGGATGGCCGGAAAGTGTTGTGTTCCACCAGGGTGTCATGGCGCGCAACAAGAGAGCCTGGGCTATGGGCGCCAGGCGCAAGGACATGCTCTATTACGAGGATATTTTTTCAAACCAGCATCATTACGGCACAATGGGGCTTGAGACTGTCTATTTTCTTTCAGAGAGCGGGCAGGAAATCCGTTTTACGGACTCCGGTCTTCCGGCAGACCTTTCAAAGTCTATCCTTACTCCAGAAAAAGGCCGCTTTATCGCGGTCAACTTGGGCAATGCGGCTTCCACAAGCTTTATAATCGGCGCAAAGGGAACAATGTACACAAGGCTCATCGACTTTGACACGATGGGCTGCGATCCTATGTTCTTCAAGTACACTTACATTCCATATATCTCAAAATACAAGGGCAGCGACTATCTTTCAAACTATGAGCCGTGGGGGCTTCCTGCTGAGGGGTGGAGAAGGCAGAGCGACATAAAGCTTGAGGGCAAGGCGCGTCTTACAAAATTCATTTCCATCCACCAGAACGGGCAGGGCAACGCCGCGCGGGAGCTGCGTGTGGCGGGGCTGGACAAGGACGGAGAGCGCGGGTACTACTCTAAGCAGATTTTTGATGAGGAATGGTCTTTTACAAAGGCAAATCTTGCTTTCCGTGACAGCGACTTTCTTTCCGGCGGAGATGAATGGGGCGAGAGCGCTGAGTATAATTTCAAGGGCAATGTTTTCAAGGACGGAAGTCTTGTTGAAGGCCTGTCTGTGAGCACAGGAGATTTTACGCTTGCAAACGAGGGGAGCTTTACTCTCTTGTTTACTATGGCAAAAGACGGCTGGAGCGAGTCTAAGTCAATTCCGTTCTACGATGTCGAGATGTGGACTTATATGACACGCATTGACCCCGGCAAGGACGGAATGCCAAAGAATTTCTTTGTCACGCCGGATTTTTCTGATGACAAGGCTCTTGAGTGTGCTCATGATGATTTCACCTCTCTGCTGAGCGGCATGTTCAGGGGGCTGGGACGCAAGACGTTCTGCATTACAAGCGAAGCCTCTTCTCAATATCTGGAGCTTAGCTGGAAGAACAGCAGAACATCATTCACTTCTGAGCGCTATGTTGTATTTCTTGACAAGAACGGGGCAGAAGGCGATCCTGATGCGCTTAAAGGCGCATACATGTACGAGAATCCTCTCCTCAAGGCTTACAGCTCGCCTGAGCTGTGTGTTGAAAGAGAGCTTTATACAAGAAACGATATTCCTTTGCTGGAGCAGGCTGTCGCCGCAAATAATGACTATATAAAGATATTGAAAGGGCAGATGATTACGTACAGCGGCTATAGCCACGATACAAACATGTCGCGCTGGGAATGGAATCTTGCAGACCTTGTCCTGACTGTCACTTTCTTAAACCAGATTGACTTTCCAAAGATAAAGACAGTCTCTATGCACGCAGGAGAAATATTCAAGCAGAACGCTGGAACTTATATTGGAAGCTACGCTTATATGAGCATGGCTTATCCTCACATAATAAGCCTTGCGTCCTTGAGAATAAGGAAATACAACGCTCTTCTTTCATCTCTCCAGGAGAACGAAACCGCTATTAGCGAAGATTGGTTCAAGGATGACTGCGCGTCTTATTTTGACAGTGTTGGTTTTCCCGAGGAGTTTTCCGGCGTTGCTTCCTCTTGCGGCAAGAAAGCGGCCGTTTACCGTGTAAATGAAATTTCCCTTTATCCTGGCCTTTTAATCTGCGATTTTACAGACTCTGGCGAGGTTAATCAGTATGTTATTGCCGAGCTTTCTGACTTTGAGGAGAAAGCGGCGGATTATATAGAGAAAAACAAGAGAAAGCTTGTCTGTGATGTTAATTTCTATGTGACTGCGAGCGGCTCTGGTGTTCTAGGAAGCGCGCTTGGAGTGCGAGGGCTTGAGAAAAAGAAAGGAAAAATGACTTTTGAGAACGGCTCGCTCAAGATAAAAGCCGGCCTAAGGACCGTGTTTGAGACACAGACAGACTAAGCAAGGCAAAGCGATATAGTTGACTTAGAAGACCGGATTCTTTATCTTTTTACTGTAAAGCTTATGCAACGGCGCCAGGTTTTTAAAGCCTGGCTTTTTTTATATGGGAGAAGTAAGCATGAGGCGCTTTGTAATAACAATCGGGCGGGAATTCGGATGCAACGCGCGTGAGATAGGACGGCAGGTAGCGTCATGTCTTGGCGTGAAGTTCTATGACAAGGAGCTTGTGCAGCTTGCGGCTGCAAGGGCTGGAATGGACAGAAATCCTGCTAGTAAAACCGAAAAAAGCGCTGGAGCTGAGGACTGGTTTCTTACAGAGTTCGGCTATGGCTCAACATACAGGTTTTTCTCTGAGCGCGCAGTCAGTGCCCAGGCCGTTGTTGTCAGGGAGATTGCAAAGGCTGAGAACTGCGTGATGCTTGGCCGCTGCGCTGACTTTTTTTTGCAGGACTTTGATTATGCTTTGAATGTGTTTGTCTATGCTCCTCTTGGCTACAGGATAGATCATATTTCCAAGGAATACGGTGTTTCTCCAGAGGAAGCTAAGAAGCTTATAGCAAGAATAGACCGCCGCCGGCACCGCTACTACAAGTTTGTCACAGGAAGAAACAGAGGCGACAGGCACGGACGAAACCTGATGATTGACGTGGATATGTTTGGAATTGAGGGTGCTGTAAAGCTTGTAAGAGAAGCCGCGAGCCTGCGTTTTGCAGAGGATTAAGAGTGATATAGGAGAATAAGAGCCATGCGCAGAAAAGAAAGGGAAGTGACAGACATTGATGAGATAAAGGCCGTCATAGACAGCTGCTTTGCGCTTCATCTAGGAATAAACGACAACGGGCATATCTATATTGTGCCGGTCAACTTTGGCTATGAGGAGGAGAGCGGAATCTTTACCTTTTACTTCCACGGGGCAAAGGACGGGCGCAAGTACAGCCTTATAAAAGACGGGGCGGAAGTAGGCTTTGAATGCGACTGTGACCATGAGATAAAAGCGGGGGATATAGCCTGCTCCTACTCGGCATATTATTCAAGCGTAATAGGGGAAGGTCACGTGTCGGAAATCCAGGATAATGAACATAAGAAAAATGCGTTGAATTCTATAATGAAAAAAGCGACTGGACGGGACGGCTGGAATTATCCTTCTGCAATGCTGTCCCGCGTAGCCGTGTTCAAGATTGAATCAACTATGCTTACATGCAAGATGCACAGGCACTGACAGACAAGACCTGTTGCATTTTTTTGTGCAAAAAGACATAATAAAGGCATGAAATTCAGCGCACTACTACTACAGCTAAAATCTCTTCATCTAGGAGCTTAAAGCGGAAGCGGGTAGTGGTGAATTTCTTAGATTTATCGCAAATTGCAAGACCTGACGTTTTAAGCGCTCAGGTCTTTTTTTATTGGAGGATAAGATAAATATGAACGCATCTAAGTACAGGCCGGTTATACAGCCGGCTCCAAAGAACAGAAAGTGGCCGGACAAGCGTATTACAAAGGCTCCTATATGGTGCTCCGTTGATCTTCGTGACGGAAACCAGGCTCTTATTGATCCTATGGGAGTCGAGACAAAGCTTGCTTATTTTGACCTTCTTGTAAAGATAGGGTTCAAGGAAATTGAAATCTGCTTTCCGTCTGCCAGCGACACGGAATTTGAATTTTGCCGCCGCCTTATAGAAGAGAAACATATACCTGATGATGTTACAATCCAGGTTTTATGCCAGGCGCGCGAGCACTTAATACGTCGCACAATGGAAGCTATCAAGGGCGCCCCTAATGTTATTTTCCATATATACAACTCAACTTCTCCTGCGCAGCGAAAGTACACATTCAATAAGTCAAAGGAAGAAATAATAAAGCTTGCTGTTGACGGCGTAAAGTGCATAAAGGAGTGCATGAAGTCTTTTCCAAAGGAGGAGCGTGAAAAAATCCGTCTTGAGTATTCTCCGGAAAGCTTCTCTATGACAGAGCTTGATTATGCCATAGAAATCTGCGAGGCGGTCAAAGCGGAATGGGGAACAAGTCCTGATAAGAAAATCATCTTCAACTTGCCTACGACTGTCGAGTGCTATACTGCCAATGTCTATGCGGATTCAATCGAGTATTTTGCTGAGCATATATCTGACCGCGAGAATGTTATCATATCAACACATTGCCACAACGACAGAGGCACAGGTGTCGCTTCCTGCGAGCTTGCGCTGATGGCTGGCGCGGACAGAGTTGAGGGCTGTCTGTTCGGCAACGGCGAGCGCACTGGAAACCTTGACATTGTTACGGTTGCTCTGAATATGTTTGCCGAGGGCGTTGACCCTGAGCTTGATTTCTCTGATCTTCCGGATATTGCGGATGCCTATCAAGAATACACAAAGATGGACATTCCTCCGAGGACTCCTTATGCAGGCGGGCTTGCGTACACAGCTCTTTCCGGCGGACACCAGGATGCCATTGCAAAGGGGCTTGCCGCGCGCGAGAAAATGCCGGCGGATGCCATCTGGGATGTTCCTTATCTTCTTATTGACCCTAAGGACATTGGCCGTAAGTATGAGGGCATAATCAGAATCAACTCCCAGTCCGGAAAGGGCGGGGCGAGCTTTATCCTTGAGCACAACTTCGGATATGCGGTTCCAAAGGCTATGCAGAGCGCTGTTGGAAATCTTGTCAAGGCAGAAAGCGACAAGGATCAAAGAGAGCTTCACCCTGATGAGATACTCAACCTGTTTGAAAAGCAGTGGCTCAATAACAGGAAGCGGCTTGAGGTTATTGACCTTGCCACAACTATGGTTGGAACAAACGGCGCAGAGGAGAACGTTTCTGTGCGTGGTGTTATAAAATACAATGGAGAGCAGAAGTCAATAGGCGCCAAAGGAAACGGACCTCTTGACGCTTTTGTCGCCGCCTTGCGTGAGACAGATGTTCCTAAATTCAACATCACGGCTTTCCATGAGCATTCGGTAGGCGAAGGCTCAGACACATCCGCAATTGCCTATGTGCAGGTTACTATGGAAGACGGACGGCAGCTTTGGGGCGTCGGAAAGTCCAGCAATGTAGGACGTGCCGGCATCGCGGCTGTTGTAAGCGCATTGAATCAATAGCTTTCTATAATAACGGGGCAGGTTTTGTTACCTTGCCCTGACTTGTTTGTTCTTGTGTTAAATGATGAATGTACGCAATAAATTAAAGAAAATAAGCATTGCGCTTTTATTCTTGCCGTTGCTTTTATTTTCTTCTCTCTATGCCCAAGAGACAGATATACAGGGACTTTATCGCTACACGCTTGAGAATGGTCTTGAGCTTTTTGTAATGGAGAATGACAGCGCGCCGTTAGCATATATAGAAATCGCAGTGCGGGCGGGAGCTGTCACACAGACACCTGATAACGCGGGTCTTTTCCACCTTTATGAGCATATAATGTTCAAGGGAAATGCAAAGTATGCGGATCAGAAACAAGTCATGGAAGCGCTCAACAAGATGGGAGTCTCAAACTGGAACGGCACAACTTCTATCGACCGCGTTAATTATTTTTTCACAGTCCCTTCATCCCTTGTCAAGGACGGGCTTGAATTCTGGTCCTATGCCATACGTACTCCTCTCATGAATGAGAAAGAGCTTGAGAATGAAAAAGCTGTTGTGCTTTCTGAAATTGAGGGCGGAATGAGCGAGCCTGGCCGTATATTCGGCGCAGGCGTGTTCAAGTGTCTTTTCCCAGAAAGCCCGTGGCGGCTTGACACATCCGGTGATCCCGAAATCATAAAAAATGCCACAGAGGAGCAGCTTAGAAAAATCCAGTCGGAATACTATGTCCCTGAGAATACGGCTCTTTTTGTCGGCGGAGCCGTGGAGCATGAGAACGTGTATTCGCTTGTAAAGGATATTTATGGCGATTGGGAGAACGGTCCGGAGGCAAAGGGAGCAGATGCCAAGGTCAGCGTTCCATCAAAGACACCTCTTTCCCAGACAAAAAAGCTTGTTTTTCCAGATCCGCGCTCCTCAGGGGCAATAAGCCAGCTTGTTCTTTATCTAAGAGGACCTGATGCCCAGACAGATGCGAAAGACACATATCCCGCTGATGTATGGGCTTATCTCCTGGAAAACCCGGATGGCTCATTTATAAGGAAAGCAGTACAGAACAGCGAGCTTAATATTCCAGACGCAGACTACATTGGCGGAGGATATACAACAATGCGGGCAAGCGGAATGATTAGTTTCTCTGCCGCATTTGTCAATGGAGGGAATCTTTCACCAGATAAAAGGGCGGAGAAGATTCTTGATTACTGGACAGGGCAGGCCGTTGACGACATGCTAAGCTTTAGGACAGGCTATGACGACAAGGATATACAGAATGTCGGCAAAAAGCTTGAGGACAGAAGACAATACTCTCTTGAGACGGCATCAGGCTTCTTGAGCGGATTCTCTTCGGAATGGGCATCTAGCGGAGCGGACTACTCATTAAGCTATGATGAGAATATTTCAAGAGTAACAAGCGACGCTGTGCGCGGCTTTGTTGAAAAATATATAAAAGGAAAGCATGGAGTTGCCGTTCTTTTTGTAAGCCCTGACTACTATGCGGAGCATAGAGCTGATTTCGCAGCTGGCGGATGGGAAGAACTGAACGCAGACAACGCACGCTGGTGGAAGACAGAGGAATCGTATGAAAAAGAGAACTAATAGATTTTTCGCAGTATTAGCTATAGCCGCTTGCTTTTGCTTGCCTAGTTTTGGATTTTTTTCGTGCGCATCCTCAAGACTGGAAAATGATGCTTATTATGCAGAGAATATAAAGGATTTCTCGAGCTATAGCCTTGGAAACAAGATTCCTGTAGTTTTTAAGAAAACCTCAGGCGGACAGATACTTGTTCTCCGCATAGTGTTTGAAGGCGGAACTCCTCTTGTTCCTGTTGATAAAGCCGGAATAGAGGGGCTTACGCTTAGCCTTATGCTGCATGGAAGTGAGAAATACTCCTATGAGGATATTCAGAACATGCAGTATAGCACTACGTTCTCAATGACATCATCCTCCGGACGCGATTACTCTGTGGCTGGAATAAAATGCCTGCAAAAGGATCTTGATACTGTCCTTGAGGTTTTCGCTGACTCTGTCTTGAATCCTTCTCTTAGCAATGATGATTTTAATCAGTTTATGCTCAATGAGGAGGAGAGCCTTGCCAGCACTCTCTCCGATCCCAGCGGGCAGCTTGGAGTGGAGCTTGAGAAGGCGGCGTTCAGCTCAACAAGCTACGCAAGCTCGACGGATATAACAGAAGACTCCATAAAGTCAATAACACTTGAAGATGTGAAGACTCATCATAAAAAACTTCTTGACGCGGGACGTATAAGGATTGTCGTAGTTGCCAACATGGACACAGCCGCCCAGAAGGAGCTTGTGTCAAAGCTTGACAGCTTTTTCGGAGGAATAGAGAAGGGCTCCTATAATGCGCCATCTGTCTCAAAGATTACCGTGAGCGGAGATGACATCAGTTTGAAAAATGCGCAGGCAGGAGCTTCTGGCTATTCAATAGGATTCTTTGACTGCCCTGAGCGGTATGACAGCGACTATGTTTCTTTTGCCATCGCTCTTATGTATCTTGATGATATTTTCTTTGATCAGGTTCGTGAGCAGGCGGGAGCTGTCTATTCAATCGGAACAGGAGTTATCGGCGGAAAGGAAATGCTCGGCGCAATAAGCGCATATAAGATAAGCGACAATGAGAATATACGCTCCCTTATATACAAGGCGATTGATTCATTCCCGGAAGAAAAGGAAGTTGAGCAGAAGCTTGACCAATACAAGAACAAGTACATAACAACCCTTTTTGACTCTACGCAAAGCGGATCAGGAGTTGCGGCCAGCATAATCACTTCAATTGAGTATTCCGGAAAGCCAGATTCTTATCTTAGGCGCTCAGCCGAGGTGCAGAAAGTAAAAGCAGGCGATGTTGTCGCCGCATACAAAAAATACATTGCCCAGAATGAAAAAGACGCAAATAAAATCCGCTGGATTACTGTCACTCAGTAGGATTTGGTTTTTGCGCATCATCTTGGATGGAGCTTTCTTGCGAAGAGCCTTTCTCACGCTCTTCCTGCAGTTTCTTGAACTTGTGCTCTGTTATGTTGTAGTTTGTATGGTCGGCTTCCATTGTGAATATATCAGCCTCCATCTTGCCGCTTAAAGTTTCCGCCACATATTCTCTTATGCTTACCATTGAGGCTGGATCTGTTGAATTGTCTATCATTAGAACTCCTGTATTCCAGAGCTGGCCCGGCTTTACCATGTAGACAACTGCGTTTATAGGGATAGTCTTTTGCTTGAGAGTCAGTGTTATTCTTGCGAGCTGCTGTCCGGGCTTTAAGGTTCCCGCCTGCTTTAACGGAATTTTGACTGCGATGCCGGCGGCGCTTATATCTATGACCTTGAGCTTGAACATTACGTTCTTTGTAATCCAAAAGACACCGGCATTGTCATCATCTGTGCATGTTGCTCTTACGTACTGCCGTCTCCCTTTTGCGTTCATGGAGTCTAGCGTCTTTACAACAGTCCTTATATTCTCTTCGGTATCTTCCTCAAGCTTTAAGAATCCACCTGTATGTCTTGTTTTTTTCTCAAAAAGCCTCTGCGTCGCGCCGTCAATCCTTTCTGATATAAGACCGATTCTTACAGACTTGAACAGCGCAGAATCCTCAAGCGTATTGATAAAATAAATCCATGAGAAAGGGTCAAAGCACGTGTCTATGTTTATAAAAAGAATTGCCGAGGGATTCCTTGTGAGAAGGTTCTTTACTATCTTGTAGTCCTGGCAGATGTAAACTTCATATTCAAGCGTGTGGAGCCTTGTTATTATCTCCTGTTGAAAAACACGGGACGGATATAAGAATATAACCTTATGCCCGTAAATATCTTGCTGTGTGTCAGGCAAACTCTTCTCCTTGTGATATGTTGTAACTTAATTTTATCATAAATAGTTTTTTTTCTCTTTACACTTCCTTCAAAAACTTAATATTTTCTTGCGAATATACTGTTATTTTTATTCTCTCTTCTCTGTGCGCCGCATCCATGCGGCAGGACTTAGCCGCTCAGCCGCCTTTCAGTATAATAACGTCCTTTAAATTAAGAAAATGGCTTCTGGTCGCGTAGCGCGTGTCAAAACCGCACAATAATGTGCTACACGCTGGTTTGCCCTGGAACTATGTACGTGCCGCTATCGCGGCTGCAAACCAGAGTGTTTTTGCCCCGCCGCTCCGCTCCCGCCCGCCATTT
>CAZURC010000042.1:0-14184 GCA_964623405.1 uncultured Treponema sp. | reverse complement strand
TTTTGGCAAATTTTCTTAAACGTGGTAATATTAAAACAGAATGTATAAGAATCCGATTATTCTATGTGATTATTCCGATCCGGATGTTATCCGTGCCGGAGATGATTATTTTATGGTTGCTTCCAGTTTTAATTTTACACCGGGGCTGCCGATTCTTGCTTCCAAAAATCTTGTAAACTGGAAACTTGTGAATTATGCGGCGGAGAATATTCCTATTGCCCGCTATGCTTATCCTCAGAATGCACAGGGGATTTGGGCGCCGTCTTTCTCTTTTCATGATGGAATTTACTATATAATCGTCGGGATTCCAGATGAGGGAATATATATCACTCAGACAGAAAATATCCTGGACAAATGGAGCCCGCTCAAGCAGATTGTTGCCGCAAAAGGTTTTATTGATCCGTTTTTGTTCTGGGATGATGACGGTAAAGCTTATGTTTATCACGCTTATGCAAAGAGCAGATGCGGATTCAATAGCAAGATAGGTATTCTTGATTTTGACCCTGGTACTGGCCGCTGTGCTGGTGAAGACCGTATTGTTTATGACGGAACTGTTGAAAATCCAACAATTGAGGGGCCGAAAGTTTACAAACGGAATGGATTTTATTATATCTTTGCTCCGGCGGGCGGGGTTGCAGAAGGCTGGCAGTCCGTTCTGCGTTCCAGGTCTCCTGAAGGTCCGTGGGAATCAAGAGTTGTTCTGCATCAGGGGAACACCGATATAAACGGGCCTCACCAGGGGGCTTGGGTCGAAACTCCTTTTGGAGAAAGCTGGTTTATTCATTTTCAGGAGCGTGGCATTTATGGACGTGTAACACATCTTGAGCCAATGATTTGGAAGGATGATTGGCCTCTTATGGGCTCATCTGTAAATAACGGTATTATTCCTGGGGAGCCTGTCTTAAAATACCGTTCTCCACAAGCAAAAGGGGCGAAGATATTTAATGTCCTGGTTACAAAAAGTGTGCGTGCCTTTGACGGAGCGGGGCTTAGCTGGCAATGGAGCGGAAACCATACCGATGCCTTTGCAAAAATTGCAGGTGTTCCAAACGAAGATATTGAGTCATTCCGTCTTAATGTTATGAATGTTTCATCATATTCAGAGAAAACTGTGCCGGTATTGTGGAATTCTGCAAATGTGCTCACGAGAAAAATCTGCTATGACAATTTTTACTTTAAGGCAAAAGCGGATTTGTCAGAATTGCCAATTGGCGGGCGGACTGGAATTGTTTTTATGGGTGATGAGTATGCGAGTGTTGCCGTGGAAAGAGGTAAGGCGGGCTTTTTCATTGTATATATAAAGTCTCAGAACACAAAGCTTACAGATGTTATTCGTGAGGAATCAGAAATTCAGAGGATTCCTCTTGTTTTAGAGCCGGACAATCAAAGCATAAGTTTTAGGATGGATTTTATTCCTTTTAGTGAATATTCGGGTGCAGTGCAGTTTATTGTAAAGGCGGGAAAGGTATTTCATAAATTAAAATGGAAAAGTGATTTTTTTGCTACGGAAAATGCTCATTGGGTAGGCGGCCGCTTTGGTCTTTACGCAATTGGAAACGAGAAAGGAAGTGTGCTTTATTATGATATAAAGGTCCGTCACTAACCTAGTCGGGAATTCTGTAGTTCCAGTTGTGCTTTGGATAGCGGCCTTTCATCTCCTTGCAAATTTCTATCCAGGCTCCGCTCCAAAAATGCTCAAGGTCATCTGTTATTTGTAATGGCCGTCTTGCGGGGGAAAGCAGCTTTAAAAGCACTGGAACCCTTAAAACTGAGGGAGTCTTGAAACAGCCAAATATTTGCTGAATGATGATTTCTATTGACGGCACAACATTAAGAGAGCGTATGTTGGATATAAAGCTATCAGCTGTTTGCGCAGACGAGGTTTGCCTGGGCTCATAGAGAACTTTTGCCTTTTTCCCGTTCTCAAGTGTGATAGAAACTGGAACATTGGAATCAATTTTATTGCCCTCTAAGAACCAATAGAGTGCATCGTAAACAGTTTCTTCAGTAACTTTGCCTGTGGCAATAAAAGGGAGCAGCCATTCTTCTGGCGTTTCTCGTAGAGTTTCTATCTTCTCGAAAAGAGCATTGTCCTTGTGAGCAGCATAAAACTGCGCACGTAATATAAAATCTGCTGTCTTCTTGCTGACTGGAAGCGAAGACAGTCCGTTTTCTTTCACTTCATTGCAAAAGGCTTTTCCTATATCCTGCTGGGTGGCGTTCTGCCGCTTTTCTCTAAGAATAATTGAGCCGTAATGCGTAACTTCTATTTTTTTTAGGGAATGGGATTTGCCCTCAAAGCTGATGTTTTCTTCTGTTGTGCTATGGATTGCCAGCCATTCTTCTATTTGAGCTGGGGCTATGTTTTCATAAGAGTAAATTCTGCCCATTGTGTTTCCAGCATCAACTTCTGGAGCAACAAGCCATTCTGGCGAGGAAAAGCAAGGCTGATTAAGAATTGCTTTGTGTCCAGACGGAAACTGATAAACGGTCTGCATCTTTTCAATTTTGTCTTGCTCTGTCTGCGGCAGTTTTTTCCCAATCCGGTCTGGAAATCCGGAAAGAAGGAGGTCTGCTTTGGAGAATTTTGTCTCTTTGCTTGATTCACATTTACAATGTTCCAGGCGGCTGCTTAAAATAGCCGTGAATTTATCCTGTTGCTTTTGAGAAGAGCTTTTGTACTGGCTGAATTTTAAGATAAAGCTCAAGGCCTCTCTTATGTGGCCAGTTTTTTTCCCATAAAGAGCAATACAGGCAAGCCGCGGGTCTATTCCAAGAATAAGGGCGTCTTTTCCGTTTTGGGTAATTACTCCATCTTTTATAAACCCTAGCTCTGTCAGCAGCTCCAGGCTCTCATTCCATGCGGATTTTGAAGGGCAGTCAAGCCAGCTAAATGATTCCAGTTTTGTTGACCCCCATTGCGCACATTCAAGAACAAGACTTGCAAGATTGCACCGCAGTATTTCAGGAGAATTTTCTTTTGGCAAGATTTCGAGCTTATTCCAAAGTCTTATGCAGCGTCCTCTCATTAATCGTCCAGCCCGTCCAGCTCTTTGCTCCGCATTGAAAAGGCTTTCTCTTTCTGTAATAAGCTGCTCCATGCCGAGGGAAATATTCATTTTGTTTATACGCGCAAATCCGCTGTCTATTACGGTTGTTACCCCAGGAACCGTTAAGGATGTCTCCGCAATTGCGGAGGATAGAATTATGCGCTGAGGCGAGGATTGAGGGACAGGAAGAAGAGCTTTCTTCTGCTCGCTTAGAGGGATGCTTGAATGCAAGATAAGAATTTGAGCTTCATTAGGAGATACAATGTTTTCCAGCTCAGCCTTTGTTTTTGTAATCTCGTAAAGGCCTGGCAAAAAAACAAGAATTGAATCTTTCCTAAAACCGTCGCTGCTGTTTGGCTGTGCAGACTGACGAGTGTTAGCAATAAGCCTTAGAACAGTCTGTGTTACGGTTGACCTACCGTCATATTCAATATCAACAGGAAATTGTCTTCCTGGAATCTTCATTACAGGCGCTGCCGGCGTGGAGAGATAGTCTGCGATTTTTTTTGTAGATATTGTCGCAGACATTATTAGGACATATAAGTCATTTCTGAGAGACATTGTCTCTTTTAAGAATGACAAGGCTAAATCCGCATGGACAGAGCGCTCGTGGAATTCATCGATGACCACTACATTTGTTCCCTCGATAAAGGGATCTTTTTGAAGACGGCGGGTTAATATCGCTTCGGTTATGACTTCGAATCTTGTGCTTGAAGAAACCTTGCTTTCCAAGCTCATAGTATAGCCTGCGGTTTTTCCAGGTTCTTCATCAAGCAGCTCAGAGATACGGTTGGCAAGCGCAACGGTGGCAATACGGCGCGGCTCAAGCATTATAACTTTTCCACTGAAATGCTCAAGCAGAGCAAGCGGAACGGCAGTTGATTTTCCTGCCGCAGTTTCCGCTGTAAGCACAAGGAAGCGGGAAGGAGAATCTTTTAGATTTTCACAAATTTGGTCAAGATGTGGAGCAATTGGAAGATTTTTTATTTTATTTAGGAGTTCCTTATTCATTGGCATTTGAAGCAGGTTTTTTACAATCAGACAAGTCCGGCTGCCTGCAGTAAAGATTTTGTATACTGATGCTCTGGATTAGCTAGAATTTCATCTGTCGGTTTTTCTTCAATAATCCTTCCCTTGTACATTACTCCAATCCTGTCCGCCATATAAGCCACAACATTAAGATTATGGCTTATAAAAAGATAAGTCAAATTCAGCGATTTCTGCATAGATTTTAGAAGATTCAGGATTTGCGCTTGAATCAAGACGTCAAGGGCGCTCACGCATTCATCGCATACAACGAACTCTGGATTCAAAATCATCGCGCTTGCTATTGCGACTCTTTGCCTTTGTCCTCCCGAAAGCTGGTCTGGATATTTTTCCAATGCATCAGGCGGAAGTCCTACAAGCGTGCGCATTTCATTCACCAGACCTAGACGTTCTTTCTTTGTGTGACCAATTCTGTGGATTATGAGCGGCTCTTCAATTATTTTGCGTATTTTCATTTTTGGATTCAGGGAAGAATAAGGATCCTGGAAAATAATCTGGCAATGCTGTCTAAAATCCTTTAGTTTTGAATGGTCAAGCGAAAAAATGTCTTCTCCGTTAAAGAGCACTTGTCCTGAATCTGGCTTTTGCAGAGCGCAAATCATGCTGCTTAATGTCGATTTTCCGCATCCGGATTCTCCGACAAGTCCGTAACATTCTCCTTGTTGTATTGAAAGGCTTGCGCCGTCCACAGCCTTGATAGTATTTCCCTTTACGGAAAATGTTTTGCTGAGATTGCTGCATTCCACGATAAAATTTGCCGAGTTATTCATTTTGCCTGTATGCTCCATTCCTGCTAAAAATCAAAATGCGATGGAAGTTTTTTATGACGGTTCCTTGCGTCGGGAATTGAATCAATCAATGCCTTTGTGTATGGGTGTTTAGGATTTCTTAGAATTTCTTTTGTTTCGCCTTCCTCAACTATCTGCCCTTTGTACATTATATAAATTCTGCTGCACAGTTTTTTTACAACAGTAAAATCGTGCGTAATCAATAGGAGCGCCGTGTTGAATTCTTTTTTTAGGTTTTGAATAACCTTTAGAATTTGGTTCTGTGTTGAGACATCTAGCGCAGTTGTAGGCTCGTCGGCTATTAAGAGCTCTGGATTTGTCATAAGCGCGCTGGCAATCATAATTCTCTGTCTCATTCCTCCTGAAAGCTCATGCGGATAGCAGTTGAAAATTCGCTCTGTGTCCTCAAGTCCTGTAAGGCGCGCAAGAGAGACGGCTTTTTCATGTGCCTGTGTCTTTGTCATTCCGTGCAGGATTCCAGATTCTTCTATTTGTTTTCCTGCCTTCATCAAAGGATCTAAGCTAGTCATTGGCTCTTGAAATATTATTGACTTGTTTTTTCCCAGGAAATTGATTTTGCCGCTAGTTATTTTTGCGGTTTCCGGGAGCAGGTTCATTATGCTCAAGGAGGTTATTGTTTTTCCCGAGCCCGACTCTCCTACCAGGGCAACAAATTCTCCTGGAAATATCTTTATACTTATATTCTTTATTGCTGCAAAAGATTTTCCTTCCTGAGAAAATTCTACTGACAAATTCTGCACAGATAAAAGCTCAGTCATTTTAGTTCCTGTTCACTTCAGAGATTCCATCGCCTATAAGATTGATTCCAAAAACCAGCACCACAAGAAAGGAAAGCGGAATCAAGACACCGCTTGGATTCCTGAAAATGTAGTGCTGGGCATCGTTCAACATTCTCCCAAAGCTTGGATAAGGAGGACGTACACCAAGCCCCAGGTAGCTAAGGCCGGACTCACTTAAAATTGCCATTGAAAAAGAAAGTGTCGCCGTTACGAGCAAGTCACTTAAAATATTAGGAAGAATATGGATATACATAATACGAAAGCTTCCTGCTCCGCGGGCATGAGCGGCTTGCACAAAAACAGAGTTCTTGAATTTTATATATCCTGCGCGGGTTATTCTTGTAAAACGGGGAATGCTCATTATGCAAAGAGCGAGAACTGTTACTTTTATATCCGGCTTGAAAACAGCTGCCAGCATGAGTGCAAGAAGTATTCCTGGAAAAGACATCTGTGTGCTTATGAGTTTCATAATTATAACATCGGCTGTCCCTCCAAACCAGCCGGAAAGTGACCCTAACACTATTCCTGACACGAGGCCAAAAGTCATTACAATAAGCCCGATGGAAACAGATATGCGGATTCCGACCATTAAACGGCTTAGGACATCTCTGCCAAGGCTGTCTGTTCCTAGAGGATGAGAAAGGCTTGCACCTTGTAGCTTTAAGGATGAATCCGTTAGATTCGGATTATAAGGAAGATGAATTATTCCTAAAACCATGATAAGAATTATAAAGCTGAACATAAAAAAACCAGTTAAAAAGGTTCTGTTATGAAAGTATTTTTTTATCATTTTTTAATAATCCTCCTTTATCATATTGCATAAGCAGTTTTGCCTTGACCGTATTATGGAATTCAACTAAATTTTCCTTATATGGTGAAAGGAAAAACTGTTGTTCTTGGCGTAACCGGAAGCATAGCCGCATATAAAGCCGCTTCCCTTGCAAGCATGCTTTCCAAAAATCATGCGGATGTCCACGTTATAATGACGGAACATGCGCTTAATTTTATAACACCTATTACATTTGAAACTCTTACAGGCAACAAATGTCTTGTAGACACTTTTGACCGTAATTTTGAATTCAATGTTGAGCATGTATCTCTTGCAAAAAAGGCTGACATCTTTATGGTTGCTCCTGCGACTGCAAATACAATCGCGAAGATTGCACATGGTCTTGCAGATGATATGCTTACGACAACATTTCTTGCCGCATCATGTTCCAAGATTGTGTGCCCTGCAATGAATACTGCGATGTACGACAATCCTGTTACACAGGATAATCTTGCAATATGCCGTAAATATGGCATTGCTGTCATTGAACCGGAATCAGGTCATCTTGCCTGCGGAGATAATGGCCGTGGGAAAATGCCTGAGCCAGAAAAACTCTTTAGCATTATTTGCCAGACACTGGGAATTAACGTTTCCGCTGTCTGTTAAAAGATTTTTCCTTTTTTATCTCTCCTGTCTTTTGTCTGCCTCCTTGCCTGCTCTTAGCGGATGTCTTTTTCTTATCCGCGGATCAATTATTGAATAAAGAATATCAATTAAGAAATTAATTATTAAAGTCATTGAAGCCAGATAAAGTGTAAGTCCCTGGAGCAAAGGAAAGTCTCTTGCGGAGATTGAGCTTGTAATAAGCTTGCCTATTCCGGGGAGTGAAAAAACATTTTCTATGATAATGCTCCCTCCAAGAATGTCGGCGGTTATAAGCCCCAATGTTGTAACGGACGGAATAAGCGCATTGCGTAAAACATGATGTGTAATAACCTGCTGTTCATTAAGACCTTTGCTTTTAGCTGTGCGCACGTAGTCAAGCTTAAGCTCATTTTCTATGTTTGTTTTTATATATCTTGCCAAAATAGCTGATGAGCCAAGAGCTATTGACAGTGCCGGCAGGACAAGGCTTGCAGGAGTTGAAAAGCCGACAGAAGGCAGAAGCTTTAAGCCGACTGTAAAGATTAAGATTAAAACCAAAGCCGTACAGAAAGAAGGCATTGAAACCCAGATTTGGCTTGTCACGGAGAGCATTCGCCAGAATTTGGTCTTCCGTTTTACTGCAAATAAAATTCCAAAAAAGATTCCAATTGCAAGTGTCAGTAAAAGAGCGAGAGCGGAAAGACAGACCGTTGTCTTTAGGGCACCGGCAATTAAAGTGCTTACATTTTGGCTGTATTTATAAGAAACCCCAAGATTGCCGCAAAGAGTGCCTTTTAGCCAGTTTATATAGCGCAAGGGCAAAGGCTTGTCTAGTTCCAGCATGGATTCGAGAGATTCAATTTGCGTTTGCTCAGCGTCCGGCCCTAATATTGCAAGAGCAGGATTGCCGGGCAGGATTTGGAACGTAAGAAAAGTTACCAAAGTTACAAGGAGAAGGGTTGTAAAAAAATCAATAATTTTCTTTACGTAAAAGGCCATTTCTTATTTTACAAAGTAAATCTTCGCAAAGTCATACATGGAGACTGGATAGGGTGTGTACCCTTCAACATTTTTTGTGGTTACAATGTTGCGTCCTGGATCACATATAAACACGGCAGGGCAGTCCAGGGCAAGGAGCTCCTGGCATTTCTTAAAATACTCTGCGCGTTTGGCAATTTCTGGCTCTTGCTCAGCTTTGTTAAAAGTCATATCAAATTCTGAGCTGTTGTATCTTGTAAAGTTGCGTTTATATGTTGAGTAGTAACGGCGGAGAACATCCGCAGGATCGATTTTGCCCGCAAAGCCTATTACTGTTGCCTCGTAGTCAAACCTTGTATATACCTTGTCTAGCCAAGTTGTCCATTCAACTGGAATAATTGTGCAGTTTATGTTTAATGGCCTAAGCATATTTGCTATTATTTGCGCAGTGTCCACGTGTGGCTGATAGTTTGCTGGAACTGTTATTTCAAGATCAAAGCCTTCCTTATAGCTTGAAGTGGCCATATATTGTCTTGCTTTGTCCAAATTGTAGGGGAAAAGGCCTTCAAGGTTGCTGTTATAGTATTCACCTAGAATAGGGCTGAAATTTGAATAAAGCTCTGTTGCAAATCCATCGAATACACCATTAATAATTTCTTTTTTATTGATTGCGCAAGTTATCGCTTTGCGCACATTTATGTCTGACAGAGGCTTGTATGTGTTGTTCAGACCTAGAACTTGAACCATATTCTGCGGGTGGCTTATGACATTATATTTTCCTGCAAGAGGTTTTGCGTTTGTTCCGGAAATCATCTGGGCAATGTCCAGCTGTCCTGACTGAAGCGCCGCAAGGGAAGCGTTTTCATCGGTTATTATATAGATTTCAATATTCTTTATTTTCCCCGCATGTTCAGGGCTGTAGTAATTGTCATTGCGTTCCAGGACAATCTTTTCGTGGAGAGAGTAAGATATAAATCTGTAAGGACCTGTTCCCACTGGCATTGTATCATTGTCATTATAGTCATGCAGAAGAATTGGGCTTGTTGCAGCTAGAAGAAGAAAGTCTCCAGACGGGTTTTTAAGCTCAACGACAAAAGTATATTTATCTGGAGCAAAGACATTTTTTACAATGTGCATTTTGTCAGCTCTTGCGGTTAGTCCGTCAAGCCCTGCAAGATTCTTGTATGTGTAAACACAGTCCTCAGAAGTAAAATCCGCTCCGTTATGGAATTTCACATTTTTTCGTAAATTGAATGTGTAGGTAAGGTAGTCATCGGAAACTGAGTAGCTTTCCGCAAGAGCGGGATAAAGAGAGCCTTTTTCATCATATTTTAACAGGCCTTCAAAAATGTTGTTTGTTACGGCCGCAGTTTCCGCCGCCGCAGACTTCCACGGGAAAAAGCTGTCTGGCTCGGATACCATGTTCATGCGGAGAGTGTCTGTTTTGCTGTTATTTCCGCAGGAAATAAATATATATGATGCTATAACTGCGCAGAATATGCCTAATAATTTAATTTGTTTTTTCATTGTTATTCTCCAATTTTATGTCTATTGATTTAGCTCAATCGCTTTTTTTACACCTAGAATTGTAAGTTCTGGAATTATCTCATCAAAGATTTTGCAGCTGTCAAATATCTTTGAAAATCCGCCAGTACCTATAATAAAAGGTTTCGCAGCCTTGAAAACTTCTTTGGTGATGTTGGAGCAGATTTCTTTTATTGCTCCGGCTGTTCCAAAGTAAATGCCTGATTGTATTGCCTCGACTGTTCCTGGGGCACAGGCATTCTCAACTTTTTTTATATCAACATGGGGCAGTTTTGAAGTCTCGCTTGCAAGCGCCTGTACCGAAATCTTTAAGCCAGGAAGGATTGAGCCGCCTAAGTATTCCTTGTCTTTTGTTACCGCATGGACAGTTGTCGCGGTTCCCAGGTCAACTATAATCAAGTCTTTCCCCGGATAGAGGCCGGTTGCCCCAATTGAGTCGGCAATCAAGTCCGCTCCGATTTCCTTCGGGTTGGAGGTCTTTAGCCTAAGGCCTGTTTTTATTCCTGCCTGGATAAACAGAGGCTCAATTCCAAAATATTTTAGAGATGCGCTTGCCAATGAATAGTTGATTGGCGGAACAACTGAGCAAATGCCAATTTTTTTGATTTTTGCAGGATCGATTTTGTTTTCCCGCAGAACAGAGCGTAGAAAGATTCCTATTTCGTCGGATGAAGAATTCTGATGAGTTGTTTGACGGAATTGCAATGAAAGCTCATCGCCATCAAACACTCCGCCGGCGATATTAGAATTTCCAACGTCAAGAGTGAGAGTCATAGTACCTGTCCTTTTGATAGATCAAGTCTATAGTATTGAAGTTGGTGTGCATCGGGCATAAGGTCCTTTGCGTTTTTTATTCGTCACTGCTGCCAACGGCAGTCAATGCGATGCGTTCAAACTATCACTTTGCAAAAATAAAGGCAAGTTAAGGGAGGCTCTAAAAACCTCAGTTTTTAGAGCCAACTTTGAAAATGCGATGTTTTAACTCGTGATATTTTAACGAGTTAAAACTCGCAGGAATCTCGAAAAATTTAGTTTTTCGAGATTCCTTTAATTACTTGGTAGAAATTTGTTGCTAGAAAATTGAAGTGTTTTAATGACAGTCCGTTTTAAGAAATATATAATTTGATTATGAAAATCGTGATTATCGGCGCAGGATTTACCGGCATTCAGTTGGCAAAAAGGCTTGTAAATGGAAAAAATGATGTTGTTCTTATTGACAATGATGATGAGGTTGTCCGCCATGCTTCCAACAGCCTTGACTGCGATGTGATTCATGCAGAGGGAAACAATCTTGAGATTCTTGAGCAGGCGGGAATAAAAGATGCTGATGCGCTTGTCTGTGTGACTTCGAATGATGAGATAAACATGGTTACATGCTCTCTTGTTGATGCGGTTTATCCAGATGTTACAAAGATAGCCCGTGTGCGAAACTATGCGTATTATGTGGATTCAAACTCAGTAAAAAAAAGTGAAAGCAAGAGGCCTCTTTATGGTGTTGACTATATGGTTCATCCAGATGTCGAGGCAGCGGAAGCTATTGTAAATGCCGCAAAGCATGGGGCGATTACCGATGTAATGCCTTTTGGAGATCAATATGAGCTTATACGTGTGAGCGTAGAGAAAGGCAGCCGTCTTGAGGGGCAGCAGCTTATGAATGTCCGCAGAATAACCGATAGACCTGTGCTAATCGCTTATATAGAAAGCGAGGGAGAGACTAAGCTTCCAAGCGGAGAAACCATAATACATAGCGATGACTGTCTGGGCGCGCTTCTCCTAAAAGATGACATTCCTGCTTTCTTGAAACTGTGCGGTTCAAAGCTAAGAAAAATAAAAAAAATTGCAATTGTGGGAGCTGGAAGAATAGGAACAATTGTAGCGGAAAAACTTATCGAGAGAAGAGCGAATTTTATAACAAGATTCCTAAAAAAAGAGGGTGCTCCGACACAGGAGTTTTGTATTATAGACAGTGATGAAAAAGCCGCAAAAGCAGCTGAGGAGAAATTTTCCGGAGTAAAAGTTTTTTGCGCTGATGCTACGGAAGAAGGATTTGTTGAAGAGGAAGGAATTGATAAGTATGACCTTGCTATATGCGTAACACATAATCATGAGCTTAACATTGTAATGGCGGCATATTTTGAGTCATTAGGAATAGAAAACAGCATTGCGCTTGTGGAAAACAATGCATTCGGCGAAATAGCCCGAAAAATCGGAATCGAAGTTGCGGTTCCTATAAGGGACACGGTTGTTGATTCAATTATGAGTCACTTAAAAGGCAGCGCAGTAACAGGTATTCACACTGTAAATGACGGCTCCTTGGAAATAATGGAAGTTACTGTGGGAGAAAAAAGCCCTGCGAAAGGCTTTACATTAAGAGATATTGCGGAAAATGGCAAGTTTTTGTTGATGATGATTAGGAAATCTGGGACAAATGAATCTTTTATTCCAGTTGGAAATACAAGAATTGAGTCTGGCGATGAGATTGTATTGATTACAACTTCCGAGGAAAGTACGCATGTCCTGGAGAAATTTGGAGCAGAGTCTTAATGCATACTGCGTTTGTTGTTGTCAGAATTATCGCCGTTATTCTCTCAATTGTCGGCACAGCTTCTCTTTTGCCACTGGGAACGGCTGTTGCGTTTGGAGAATTTGACGCAGTCTTCCCATTTTTAATTCCTATGTTGTCATCCTGGGCAATTGGAGCTGCTTTTTATTTTGCAGGAAAACGCAGCCCTGTCAGGCTTGGCACACGGGCGGTCTTTATCCTTGTAACGTTGGCCTGGATTGCAATCAGTTTTTACGGAGCGGTTCCTCTTGCTCTTGGCGATTGGACGCAAAGTTTTACAGACGCTTTTTTTGAGGCGGTCAGTGGGTTTTCTACAACTGGTGCAACGGTTATAAAGGATGTTGAGTCTCTTCCTCGCTCGGTGAATTTGTGGCGAATGGAAATGCACTGGCTTGGCGGAATGGGGATAATAGCGCTCACGACTGCTATTTTCCCTCTTCTTGGAGTAGGAGGATTTCAGCTTGTAAAGGCAGAGTCAACGGGGCCAGAAAAAGGCAAAGTAACTCCAAAGATGGCAAATACGGCAAAAATGCTTTGGTCAATCTACATTGCTCTTACAGTTGTTCAGACAGGAGTCTTAATGCTCTGTGGAATGAATTTTACAGATGCGCTTGGACATTCTTTTTCAACTTTAGGAACAGGCGGATTCAGTTCAAGAAATGCAAGCATTGCGGGATTCAACTCTCTTTCAATAGAAATTGTGTGTACAGTTTTCATGTTTTTGTCGGGAATCAACTTTAGTCTCTATTATTACCTGCTTGCAAGAAAATTCAAGGAGATAAGGAAAAACAGCGAATTTAAGGCATATATTGGCATATTTGTGACGGTTTCTTTTTGTCTTGCCTTGACGCTTGTAAAATATTACGGCGGCTTTGGAAAGGCTCTTCATATAGCAAGCTTTCAGGTTGCGGCTATAATGAGCACGACAGGCTTTTCAATCGCTGATTTTATGCGCTGGCCGTCCGCAAGCCAGTTTTTTATATTTCTTTTGTTCTTTATTGGCGGCTCTTCTGGTTCGACTGCCGGAGGTTTTAAAGTTATACGCTGGGTTATCCTTGCAAAAAAATCCAGGACAGAAATGCTAAGAATGCTTCATCCTCATGGAGTTTTTTCCGTCCGCATAAACGGTTCGGCAAGGAGAGAGGATCTTGTGCTGAATATTGCGGCCTTTGTTTTTGTGTATTTTGGCTTAACTTTTGTCTCTACGTTTATAGGAACACTTGGAGGGCTTGAGTTGTTCCAGTCTTTCACGGCAGGACTTTCCATGCTTGGAAACATAGGCCCTGCGTTTGGACCTTTTTCTGATTACAGCTGGATTCCTGGATTCCTAAAATGGTTCTACTGCTTTGTAATGATTGCGGGACGCCTTGAGCTTTATAATCTTATAATTATGTTCACAAGAGATTTCTGGAAATGCTAGAATATTGGGGAGGATTTTCCAGCTTATGAATTCTTCTTTCTTAAAAAACAAAGCCTTAAACTATTTTCTCGCGCTTCTCGTGATTTTAATCTGGGGAATCACGTTTGTGAGCACAAAATATTTGCTAAGTTCTTTCAGCGCGTTTGAGATTTTGATAATACGCTTTTCTGCCGCTTATTTGATGCTCTGGATTATGAAGCCTGGAATAATTCACCTTCCGAAAAAATCCGACGAAATCTGGTTTTTGATTGCCGGAGCGAGCGGAGTTTCTGTCTACCAGTTTCTTGAAAATATTGCGATTTTCTACACTTTGCCTGCGAACGTGAGCATAATCGTCTCAATCTGCCCGATGTTCACGGCGATTGTCGCCCAGATTTTCTTGAAGGAAAAGCATCTGAATCTTCTTTTTGTGATTGGATTTTTGATTGCGATTCTCGGAGTTGCGCTTGTAACTTTCAACGGCTCGGTTGTGCTTCATTTAAGTCCGAAAGGCGACTTCCTCGCTCTTGGCGCGTCAATCTGCTGGGCGTTCTATTCGCTTTCCGTCACAAAAATCGCGTCGTTTGGCTTGAATCCAAT
>CAZURC010000041.1:0-14541 GCA_964623405.1 uncultured Treponema sp. | reverse complement strand
GAACCATTTCCGGCCGGTGAATCAGGTTCAAAACAAACTTGTCCTCTTTTTCCATTCTTTCCTCCAAAGTTAAAATCGAATCTGTGCAACCGGTTGTACAGATGATATGAATCATTTTAGCACTTAAACAAAAGCCGTCAAGGAGGAAACTTGATTAAAAAGAAAAATCCCTGAATGTATTATTCTAATGCTTGCACGTCATAAAAAATTTCATATCATGCCACGTTCTGTTTTATCTTTAGCATGGATCTCTTTGTTTTTACGGCGGATAAATCATTTAGAAAAAAATGAAAATTTTATTTGCAATTCTGTGCAACCGGTTGTACAATCTAATCATGCCGACCGAATTCAATGACACAAAGATTTTCACGATGGATGACATAGCGGCAGAACTGGGAATTTCTAAGAGCACTGTCTCAAGGGCGCTGTCCGGCTCAAAGAGGATAAGCGAGGAGACACGGCAAAAGGTTAAAGACTGCGCAAAAAAGCACAATTTCCGGCCGAATTCCGCAGCAAAGGCTCTTGCAATAAACAAGACTTTGAATATTGCATGTGTAATGCCGCTGGAGGCAACTGCTCTCCAGATGATGTTTTTCCATGAGTGTCTTTCGGGAATGGTTAGCCGCTCTGCACAGGCAGGCTACAGCATTCTTGTATGCATGGTGGGAAACCGTGACTCAAGCCAGCTTGAGAATTTGCTTGAGAACAGAAAGGTTGATGCGGTTGTTCTGACTCAGCTCAAGAAGAATGACAGGAATGTGCAGATTCTAAAAAAAAGTGGTATCCCATTTGATGTAATCGGCTCAGGCGCAGGAGATGACGTTGTGCAGATTGACTCAAAGATGTCTGAAAGCTGCTCTGAATTTACTAAGTTGTGTGTTTCTCGCCTGAACGACTCTTTTGGACGGAGCGTAGAGGAGAAAAAAGTTCTTTTTGTCTGCGGTTCCCTTGATGTTGAGGCTAACAATAACCGTTTGAGCGGTTTCCTTGATGGAATTGAAAGCATTGCGGATTTTAAAGTTAAATACTCAGTTTGCACTCAGCTGGAGGATTTGGATGACGAGATAAATCTTTCGGACTGGGATTTGATTCTTTGCTCAGACGATATTGTCTGCGCAAAAGTTCTGGACTTGCTGAGTGCCCGCGGGATTGTGCCAGGAAAGGATGTAAAAGCCGCATCTTTTCATGACAGCATCCTGCTTGAGGGACGCTCGCCATCCGTGAGCGCGCTTCGGGTGGATGCCTTTAGCCTAGGGGCAGAGGCGGTTACCGTCGCCGTGAGAATGGTAGATGGCGGTGAATACAAGATGATGAACTATGTTGACTGCTCGTATCAGATGCGGGAGACGGCATAGATTGGAGGGTATATGAAAAGAATTCTTAAATTTGCGTTTGTTTTTGGTGCTGCTCTTACGGCTGCCTGTTTTTTTGGCTGTAAGGGCAAAAAAGCTTCCAGCGGAGATATTACTCTTACCGTCTGGGAGTCGAGGAACGGCCCCGATGAGTTTATCCGTCAGGCTGGAGAAAGATATACGGAACTTCATCCGAATATAAAGATTAAGTATGTGAACGTTGAACTAGGTGATTCCGTTAATCAAATCGCTCTTGACGGGCCTGCGGGAAAGGGACCTGACTTGTTCGCTGCCCCTCATGACAGGCTTGGCTCTCTTGTTACAGGGGGACATGTTCTTGCAACAAGAAATCCTGATGAGGTGAGGAAGATTGCATTTGAGAACTGTGCAAACGCCCTTACTTATAACGGTACAATGTATGGCTATCCGGTTTCTGCGGAAACCTACGCTCTTTTCTATAATAAAAAGCTTATTTCTGAGGACAAGGTTCCAAAAACATGGGAAGACCTTGCGGCGTTTGCAAAGGACTTTAATGCCGGCAATCCCGGAAAAAGAGGATTCGTGATGGATGTCGGCTCCGCGTATTACACAGTGATTTTCACAACTGAGAACGGGAACCGTCTTTTTGGAAAAGATGGAAGCGACGGAGAGCATACTTATATCAATACACCGGACGCAGTGAACGGAATGAAATTTTTTCAGAGCCTAAGAAGCGCGCTTGATGTGCCTGCCTCTGACTTGGACACAGCGACAGTAGACGGAGCGTTCCAGAGCGGAAATGCCGCCATGCATATTACAGGTCTTTGGAATGTAGTCCAGTTCCAGAAGGCGGGAATTGACTTTGGAGTTGCCCCTCTGCCTTCTCTTCCGGGAGACACAACTCCTGCTGCTAACTTTAGCGGAACACGCGCAATGTTTGTCTCCGCTTACTCTGACCATCCGGAAGAGGCAAATGACTTTGCTTTCTTCCTTATGAGTGATGAGATGCAGCAGCTTAGATTCGGCCTTACGCAGGCGGCCCCAAGCACAGATGTGCCTGTCCAAAGTCCTTACATGGATGGGTTCATGGAGCAGCTGAAATACTCGTTCCCTATGCCTTCGATTCCTCAGATGACTCTTTTCTGGGAGGCTATGAACAGCGCAAGCAAAAATATATGGGACGGCGCGGATGTCCAGTCTGAGCTGGATGCATGTGACAGGACAATTCTTGGAAAATAAAAAAATGTGGGCATTGAGCTTATCGAAATGACCTTAAAATATTGCAGTGGGTTCGATACATTATGCTGCTCAACCACCGCAGAGTTTGAGAAAATATGAAAGAATTACCGATAGACCGCAGCGCGGTAAAGAGAATTAGAAAAACAGCTTGCGCCTTTATGGGCTTGAGCCATCTTTTATACTTAAAAGACTATGTAAAGGGGACTTTCTTTGCTCTCTGCGAGCTTGCTTTTATTCTTCTTCTGCCGTTCAATATCAAGAAAGTTGCCGGAATGATTACTCTTGGCACCCCGCATCCTGAGCTGCCGATAAAGATGCGGGACAACTCAATCTTTATGCTTATAGACGGTATCCTTGTGCTGGCCGTTATTGCATTCTTTGTTGTCCTTTATGTGATGAGTGTAAGAAGCGCTGTGGCAGGGTACGAGGAGTATTGCCGCACACATGGACGCATAAAAACACAAAAAGAGCAGCTGAACAACGCAATGGGAAGAAGTTTCCCTGTGTTCGGTCTTACTCCGGCTTTTGTGATGGTTGTTGTTTTTGTTGTCGTTCCTCTTATTTTCAGCGTTTGCGTGGCGTTTACAAACTATTCGGATCCATCGCATATTCCTCCGAACAATACAGTTGACTGGGTTGGCTTTCAGAATTTTGTTGAGCTTATGGGACAGCAGAACAGCTGGTCTAGAGGTTTTGCCCGTGTGGCAGTCTGGACTCTTGTGTGGGCCGTGCTTTCAACATTCACCTGCTATTTCGGAGGACTTCTTGTCGCTGTGAAGCTGAAGGATATTAACTTTAGAATTGCGCCTGTGTTCCGCTTCGTCTTTATTCTCCCGTATGCGGTTCCAAGCGTAGTTTCCATGCTTGTATGGCGAAACTTGCTTAACGGCTCTTTCGGTGTTGTGAATAGAACTCTTATAGCGCTCGGCCTTATAACACGTCCTATTCCGTGGCTGGGAACTCCTCTTATGGCGCAGTTTACATGTGTTCTCGTGAACCTTTGGGCAGGATTCGGCTATTTTATGCTTCTCTCTATGGGAACGATGACTGCGATTAGCGAGGATATGATTGAGGCCGCCCAGATTGACGGCGCATCGAAAGGGCAGATTTTTAGAAAAATCACGTTGCCGCTTGTGCTGTACCAGACGCTGCCTCTTATAATCATGAGCTTTGCGCACAATGTGAACAATTTTGGAGCAATCTATTTTCTTACGAACGGCGCCCCGACCGTTGCTGACTCAACTACAACGATGGCCGGAGGAACGGATATCCTTGTCACATGGATTTACAAGCTTACTGTCAATCTCATGCGCTACAACTACGCAAGTGTAATTGCTGTTATGATTTTTATTGTCCTTGCGCCTTTTGCAATCTGGCAGTTCAGACGGACGAAGGCCTACAAGGAAGGTTCGCTATAAGAATGAGAGTTGCCGCTTCATTCGTGCCGCATAACTTAGGATATTTGGGGGATTGAAAATGCTGTCAGAAACAAAAAGCTACAAGCTTGCAGGAAAGATTAACCGTGTAACAGTTTACCTGGTCTTTCTGATTATCTCATTCTTTGTAATTTATCCGCTAGTATATGTTGTCTCAGGGGCATTTAGCCCTGGCAATTCTATTGCCTCATTGAATATTGTTCCGTTCAAGGATGGATTTACTTTTGAGCATTTTATCCATCTTTTTACGCGCACAAATTATGGGCGCTGGTTCTTGAATACTCTTATAATTTCTGTCGCTACTAGCGCATCGACGGTTGTAATAGCTTCTCTTGCGGCTTACGTCTTTAGCCGCTTTACTTTCAAGTTCAAGAAGTCTTTTTTAATGAGTCTCTTAATTCTTCAGATTTTTCCAAGTTTTGTCGGAATGATTGCCATATACGTAATACTTCTTAGAATCGGAGGACTTGATACATTGTGGGGGCTTGTCCTGGTTTATGTTGCTGGAAATATTCCATACAATGCCTGGCTTGTAAAAAACTATCTTGATACAATCAGTCCTCACTTAGACGAGGCGGCTCGTATTGACGGAGCAAGCCATTTTAGAATTTTCTGGCAGATAGTAATGCCGATTGCGCGTCCTATTATCATTTTCCTTGCAATCACAAGCTTTACTGCCCCATGGATGGACTTTATTTTCCCCAAAATGGTGCTGCGCTCAAATGAGAACCAGACGCTTGCGCTCGGACTTTTTGCGTTTGTATCCGACAAGAACAATGAGTTCACTATATTTGCGGCAGGCTCTCTGATTGTCGCGATTCCATTTGTGATTTTCTTCTTGATAACACAGAAAACGCTGATTACAAGCTTCGGCGGAGCAGCAGTGAAAGAGTGATTAGTGGTCAGAGTGAAAGCGGAACAGAAAGTTGTTTTTGGCGTTACCCTTCACTGCGCTTCGGGGCGGGCTTTGCGTGGTTCCGCTAACGCTCCATTGCCTACGTTCCGCTTGGCTTCACTTCGGCAACGCTTCGCGCCACTCCAATCCCTAACGCAAGTTGCGCAAGGAAGCGAAAATTTTTCTTTACAACTTTGTGCAACCGGTTGTACACTAATATAACAAAAGGTTTCTAATTGGAAATGTCATTTTAATCACGATATTCACAGAAAAAATTATCCTTGAAATCCGTGTTCATCTGTGTTTATCCGTGTTGAATAGCAATTAGTTTTTCTAGGAGGAAAAATGAAAAGATTTAAAAAAGTTCTTGCGGCTTTCTTGCTCGCTGCAAGTTCTCTTTCGGCTTTTGCTGCAAAGGCAAAAGAAAGCGAGGCTGTCTCACAGAAAATCCTCGTGGAAAAAGTTGACGGGCTTTCCGACGACTTTATGCGCGGAGTTGACGTGAGCATGCTCTACGAAATCGAGAAAAACGGCGGCAAATATTACAACGCGCGCGGAGAAGAAGCCGACTTGTTCTCGATTCTCAAGGAAAGCGGCGTAAACTGGATCCGTCTGCGCGTGTGGAACAAGCCAACTCAGGGCGGCGGAACCAACAGCGTTGACGTTGACATTCCGCTTGCAAAACGCGCCAAAGACGCAGGATTCAAGCTGCTCGTTGATTTCCATTATTCAGACTGGTGGGCAGACCCTGGAAAGCAGACAATGCCTAAAGACTGGGAAAATCTTAATTATAATCAGCTCTGCGACGCTGTTGAAAAGTTCACAAAAGATTCACTTGACGCGTTCACAAAGGCGGGAGCCGAGCCTGACGCAGTTCAGATTGGAAACGAGCTTAACTCAGGATTTATGTGGCCTCAAGGACAGCTTTGGAGCAACGACCCGAACGTAAAAATCGGCGGAATGGGAAACTTCACAACGCTTCTCACACGCGCTTCAAAAGGCGTTCGCACGGCTCAGGGCGGTGACAAGATGAGAGTCATAATTCACCTTGCGAACGGCGGCGACCAGAATCTTTACAAATGGATTTTTGATGAAGTCAAAAAGGCGAAAGTTGACTACGACATCATCGGACTTTCATTCTACACTTACTGGCACGGCTCAATTGCCGACTTAAAGGCAAATCTTGAGTTCATATCAAAACGCTACGGAAAAGAAATGGCTGTTGTCGAGACTGCCTACGGATTCACCGAGGAAGACGGCGACGACCAGGGAAACGTTTTTCTTGTTTATTCAGACAAAGAGCACGGCTACGTTCCGTCTGTACAAGGACAGGCGACTGCGGTCCGCGATGTGATTGCGGCGGTTTCTTCCGTGAAAGGCGGAGTCGGAGTTTTCTACTGGGAGCCAGCCTGGATTCCAGTGAAAGGCGCGGGCGTTTCGAGCAAGGAAGGCGACACTTGGGAAAACCAGGCGATGTTCGACTTTAAAGGACGCGTTCTTCCTTCATTGAACGTGTTTGGACTTGTCGCGGGTCTTAATCCTGTTGAGAACGTCTGGGGCGGATCTGCGAAAAACGGAAGCGGATTTGTTCCTTATGCGATGGCAGACAAGCTTGAAGTCACAGCAAAGCCCGGCGCGGTTCCGGCTCTTCCTTCAAAAATCAAAATCGCGCTCACAAACGACAGCGAGGAGCTTTACGAAGTGAGCTGGGAAAAAGTTGACTGGAAAAATCAGAAAAAAGAAGGAAAAGTCACAGTCCACGGAACAATCAAAAACGTGGATTTCCAGCCGGAAGCGACAGTGATTCTTTCAAACCGCGAAAACTTAATTGCCGACCCTTCATTTGAAAAAGGCTCGCAGATTAAGGACGGAATGCTCGGAAGCTGGAAGCTCAACGGCTCTTCAACTGCTTGCTATATGGAAAACAACAAGAGCAACGCGCACACTGGAAACTGGACTTACAAATACTGGCTTGCAAGCGGATTCAAGTCGGTCTTGACGCAGGACTTGACCAACATTCCAAACGGAACTTACGAGCTTTCCATCTGGGCGATGGGCGGAGGCGGCGAGAACAACATCCGGCTTTTCGCGGCGAACTTCGACGGAACAAAAAAGCAAATCACATCAAAAATCGTGAACGAAGGATGGCAGGTCTGGAAGCAGTACAAAATCAAAGTTCCGGTTACAAACGGAAAGGCGACAGTCGGAATCTATCTTGACTCAAATCCCGACTGCTGGGGCAACTTTGACGATGTCGAGTTTGTGAAAGTGGAATAAAAAAAATTCCTCACAGAGTCAACAGAGTTCACAGAGAGATTTTCAGAATTACGAAAATTTTTCCTAAACACAAGGCTCTCTGTGCGCTCCTAAGCTCTGTGAGAAATTCAGAAAAGGATTTCATATGAAAAAAAATTTGAATAAAATACGAAAAATCTCGCTTGCTGCGGCGCTTGCGTTGCTCGGCTTCGCTGCCTTTGCGCAGGAGGCGGACGACGGATTTGTGGTTCCGCTCGACGAGGATTTTTCAAAGGCTACGGTTTCAGCTCCGGCGGCGGCAACGGCGGCTGCGGCGGCGGGACCAATGTCAAATGTAAAGCAAGGATTGTGGATTGAAGTTGCGAGCAAAAACAACTCGCTTATCCGCAACGTTTCTGACGGAACAAAAAAAGGCTACGAGTTCGACAACTCGCATTTTACAGGTGAGTTCAACTGGTGGTTCTGGGGCGAAATCAACGAGTATTTTCATCTTGACGCTGAGATTTCTGCCCTCAACTTTGACAAGACGCTTTACCAGGCGAACACTTACGGCGACAATGTTCCGGATGTGACCTGGGGCGACGGATTTCAAAGCCTTGCGGAAATGTTTTTCAGCCCGCTCAAAGAAGGAAACGATGACGGCGTTGGAACTTTCAACAAATTCGCTTTGAATATGGCGACTCCGTTCATCGACACAAGAGTCGGCTACGGCGACCTGAAAGCGAACGGAATGAGCCAGTTCACAGGAATTTTCACTGTGATTGACCGCTGGAACTACGTTGGCGACGGTTACTTGGAACTTAAAAACGGAGCGGCTACACGCGAATTCGGCGACTTCAAGATTGACGCTCTTGTTGCTCTGAGCGAAATGATGAACGATTCCGGCTATCCTTTTGGAACTTATGACTACTTGGATGTAAAATATCAGGACAAGGCGGAAGGCGCGCTCACTTTTGGAAGCGCAACGACAAAGGAAGATTTGTTCTATTATAATAAGTCCTACCTCAATTCCTGGTCAGCTTATCTTGCTGTAAATCCGCTTTCTCAGTTCAAAGTTGAAGGTCACGTCTTAAAAACTTGGGGAACTGATGTTGATTCAGACGAAACCTGGGCGTACGCGGGAAGAATCGGCTATCAGGCGGAAACTTGGAAAATGCGCGTAATGCAGTCTTTCGCAGGCGAAAATGTTGATTCAGTCTGGGGAAGCGAATGGCAGAGCTATGACGACATCAATGTTGACACAGCGACAACTCAGATTGACTTGGAAAAAAGCTTCGAAACTTCAAAACTTGATTTTACGCTCGGACTTGACCAAGGCGTTACTTTAAACGATTACGACAACATTTCTGACGGTTTGATGGAGCTTAGAACTCAGCCTTATTTTGATTTTGACTTGAACAAAATCCTTTCAAAAGATGTTAAGGTTGGATTCTACACTGTGATGGACTTTGACAGGCTTTCAAAAGAAACTGATGATGACAGAACTTTTATTACAGCACTTGACGAGCTTGGAATTGAAATCACCGCAGAAAGCCTGCCTGGAATCAAAAAGGCGACTTTGGACTACGGAATCAAAAACAAGTGGAATTCCAACGATGATGATTTCTCATCAAAAACTTGGGAAGACGGCTCTTCTTACGAGCTTGGAAAAACATATCACTCAATAATGCTCAACTGCGAATTCAACGACAAATATTCGGCTCACTTTGGCGCAGTTGTTCGAAACGACAAAGATGATGACGACACAAATGTTCCTTTTGCGTTCGCAGTCGGCGGCAGCATCAAAAATCTTCCTCTTCCGGGGCATCCACGGCTTTGGATTCACGCGACTTACAGCCTGAACCCATATGAAGACAACAACTACACCCTTTACCGCGCAGACGACCCTCTTAACAGAGCGCCGCACAGAACTTACTTGCTCAACACGCTCGACTATTCAAGCGTAACAACAAGCGAAATCAGCGTCGGAATGATTTGGGATTTATAGGAGGAAGATGATGAGAAATATGAAATCAAACACGCAACGTCATGTTGAGCGTCAGCGAAACATCTTAGACACACGTCATGTTGAGTGCAAACAAAACATCTCTTTTTATAGATTCTTCGCTCCGCTCAGAATGACGGATAAAACGCTCGGAATGACGTCAATTCTTGCAATCCTTTTCCTCTGCCTTGCTTCTCTTTTTGGTCTGTCTTCCTGCGCGGATGCGGACGGACTTCATGACCAGAACGCGCTGCAGGTGACTTTTGTTTTCACTGGATTCGGAGACATTTCTGGCGATTATTCAATTCCTGGAAACTTTGACGACTGGGACAACTCAACAACAGACATCACAATGAAAGACGGCGAAGGAACTTCAAACGCAATCGCGATTACAGAAAGCAACATCCAATTCACGCTCGTTCCTGTGAACGGCTGGACACGCGACTGGTACGTTGCCGGCAGCGTGGAAGGAAACGGAAGCGACTCCGGCGCAATGCGGAACTTCTACATCGACGGACTTGACCTGAACGCGGGCGAGGCGACCGTTCTTGTTGACATTTCAAGCGGAACTGCTGTTCCAACGTTGCAGTAAGGAGAAGAAAAATGATAAAGCATAATGTTGAACAAAATACTTGTCATGTTGAGCGTCAGCGAAACATCTCTTTTCACAGATTCTTCGCTTCGCTCAGAATGACGGGAATCACGGCGGCAGCAATTCTCTCCGCTTTTCTGCTTTTCGGCTGCGACCAGCTGCAGGACAGTTTAAGCGTGGAACAGGAAGCGGATTTGCTTGAAGAAACCGGTACTTTGAGCGTTTCTGCAAAAAACTGGTACTACAACGGAAGCGCGTCCAGCGACGTTTCATCAGACTCAGGATTCCTCACTCTGACCAGCTCAAAGCAGATTGCAGAAAGCACCAGCGGAGTCTCGGTGAGCTTTGAAATCTCGTACACGGACGCGAGCGGAAACTCAACCAGCGTGACAAAATCAGGCTCGGGAAGCATCGCAAGCTCCGGCAAGGCGTTCAACGTTGACATGTCTCCGGTTCTCGCTGTCTTGAACGGAAGCGGAAGCACCACGAAGGACAACACCGCCACGGCGAAAGTGAAGGTCTCCGGCCTTGTGTGCAACGAGGGCGACCAGAAGGGAAGAAGCCTTGACGCTTTCGAGAAGTCGGTCTCGGTAAAGCCGCTCTTCTCCACAACGACATTGAGCGGAGTGACGTTCAGCACATTGAACAGCACTCTTGGAAACAGCATTGAAATCCCGACTCAGGATTCTGAACTGTTCCTTTCATCGGCGCAGATTGCCCAGATAGACGGGGATGTTCCGTCCGGAGTTTCAATTTCCGACTTTGCGCTTTCAAGCGACGGCTCCACAATCAAAATCACTCCGTCTGTTGATTTGTACAATGTTGTTGGAACGGTTGAATTCACTGTGAGCGGAATCTGCTCGGCGACAAATGAAGTTGGCTATACACAGACTTTCAGCGCGAAACTTGGAAAAATGGTAAGCACAACTGATAAATGGGAATCTGCCCCTGCGTCAACTGCTGTTCCTAACTACAGTATGGAAACAATGATTGTGAGCGTGGATTCTGACAATCTTTATGTGACAATCAACGGAGCGGTTACGCCTTCTGCCTGGGGAACTGACCAGCTTGTTATTTTTGTTGACGACACTTCAATCGGAGATGAAACAACAACTTACTCCACACTTTGGGGACAGCAGGCTGGAACAACACAGACTGTGAACACAAGCGTTGAATTCACAGGATATGATATTCCTAATAATGAGTGGGCAAATCTAAAAGACTACAGAACCAACAGTTGGAAATGGGAATATGAGGCAAGCGACTATGCTTATTACGCTGTTGATTCAGATTCCAAATATATAACTTCCCTTGAATACACAATTCCTTTGAGCAAGATTGATACAAACGCGACAGCTTCTGACACATTCAGAGTTGCTGCTGCATGGGGAATGTATTGGAAGAGCGGTGATGTTGTTCAATTTGAGAACGGAATTCCAGGAAGCTCATTCACAGTTTCAACAACAACAAATGAAAACGACACTGTTTCAATCGACTTCTCCAAAGCGTTGATTCTTGGTTCAGATGAAGAAGTGAGTGTCGCTCCTTCCGCGCCAAAATACTTCGCAGCCACAGCCGCAACGTCGGAGTCAATCACGCTCACCTGGAGCGAGGCTTACAACGCGGAAACTTACACGCTCATCAGAAAGGGCGACACTGACACAACCGTCCTTGACGCGGGAACAGCCACAACCGCAACCGACACGGGACTTAGCGCGGGAACTTCATACACGTATGAACTTTACGCCTCTAACTCAAGCGGAAACTCTGCGGTCAAGACGCTCACAGCCTCGACAAGCGCGCTTCCATGCAGCTTCACCGTCACTCCGAGCTACACATTCAGCGGCGACGGAACTGATGTCTCGCTCACTTGGACGGCTTCCGACAGCGCGACCTCGTACAAAGTGGAGTACAAAAAATCCACCGACTCGGACTACACAACGGCAACAGAAAGCACGACTGACACAAGCGCGAAACTTTCGAGCCTCGCGATGGGAAGCTACACCATCAAAGTGACCGCCTCGAACAGCGCGGGAAGCACAACCGCCGCCGCGACCGCCTCTCTCTACCCGACAATCACGCTTGACGGAACGATGAGCGACAGCGAGTGCTGGACGAACACGAACGTGGCGGGTGCGAGCACGGACAGTGGCTATACAAATGGTGATACTGAGAATTCCAAAATTTCAGGATTGTACATCACAAACGACGGTGAGAATCTTTACATTGCTGTTGATTTTGGTTCTGCTGTTCCAAGATTGCTTTCAGCAGATTCCCACATCGGATTCATAATTAGCGCATCGTCATCTACAGAAACAACAGTTTCCGCTGGCTACGGAAAAGGTGGAATTGCCACAACAACAACGCTCACAAACGGGGGGGGGTATGTGTTTAACTTCGCTGACCAGACATCAAACGATGGAAAGGAAAGCTGGGAAAAAGGAACTTCTTGGTCGGGAGTTTATCCAACTACTGTGACATCAAACAACAAATGGCTTTATGAATGGACAACTGTAAATACTTGGAAAGGCTCTTCCACTGTCTGCGAGTACAAAGTTCCGCTTTCGGCAGTTGGAAAGTCTGCGGGTGACACAATCTGCATCGTTGCCGGAACTTCTGACTATAGCTATGATGAAAGTTCTAGCAGCAACTGCTGGGCGGTAAAGGATGTCGTTCCGTGGTCATCTGCAACACTCTCCAAAACCACCATTAACAATGATACTCTTTCAGTTGACCTGTCAAAGGCCCTTTCCTACATAATCAAATAAGGAGATTCTATGACAACAAGCAAAATAAAGACCCTGGCGCTCGCGGGAGGGGCGGCGGCTCTGTTCGCGCTCTCCTCGTGCGACACGCCGAGCAATTCCAACACGGACAACATAGCGTCGGGCGAAAACACAAGCCTCTTGACCTACGACAGCGTTTCAGTCGCTTCCGTCTCTGCCACTCTTTCATCGGACTTTGTGCGCGGCTTTGACGCGAGCGATGTTGACGAGCAGGAAGTTGACAAGGGCATCACATGGTACAACTCAAGTGCGGAAAAAGAGGACTTCTTTAAGATTCTGAAGGACAACGGCGTGAATACTGTGCGCCTCAGAATCTGGAACGACCCCGACACTTTCGCTTCAGAAAACGAACTCGATGATGTTCCGTCCGGCGACTGCACACTTGAGCGCACGCTCCGCCTTGCAAAGCGCGTCAAGAGCGCCGATTTGAAGCTCATGCTTGACTTCCACTATTCCGACTACTGGGCCGACCCGAGCAAGCAGATTGTCCCTGTTGACTGGCAGAGCCTCACTTCCGCTGATGACGTGGCAGAAGCCCTGTACAATTTCACCTACGACGTGATGGACAAGCTAAACGACATCAGCGCGACTCCGGACTACGTTCAGATTGGAAACGAAATCAACAACGGAATCCTTCTGCACACCGGCGTGGGGTCAAACGGCTACGGCTCTGGAAGTTTTACCTACGCGGGAACAGGCGACAACCTTGTGACTTATCTTTCGGCGGGAGCAAAGGCCGTGCGCCTCACCGCCCCTGACGCAAAGATAATCCTGCACGTCGCATCCAGCAATGCTCCCGACAATGCGGTCTCAAAAATCAGCTCGGTTGACTTCGACATCATCGGGCTTTCGTACTATCCGATAGAGTCAAGCCACGGCACAGTCTCTGCGCTCAAAAGCAGAATTGAAAGCTACCGCGAGACTTACTCAAAGGACGTGATGATTGTGGAGACAACTTTCAAGTGGAACTGCAGCTCTTCCGATGACGACAGCGAGCTTGTGGCGGCCTACAGCAATCTTGTTGACCCGGACACGAGCGCAGTCTATTCAGACCTTGAAACAAAGACCGTCAGCGAAAGCCCCGAAGTTCTCGGCACAATCCAGAACCAGACGAACGTAATCCGCCACATCATAGAGGAAAGCGCGGAAGCTGGCGGAATCGGCGTGTGCACCTGGGGCGGCGAAGTGGGCGACTGGAAAGCCACGTCGAACAACTGGCCGTACAGCGACAGCGCAAGCGCAACTCCTGGAACTGACTATATGATGCTTCCCAGCCTCGCAGTTTTCAATGTGAAAGGAAACTAGTTTTTCTGACATCCAGCGTCATGCCGAATTCATTTCGGCATCCGCACGGAAATAAAAGAAGCGCTTGGCACTTTCACAGATTCCGAAACTAGTTCGGAATGACTCATCAAGTTTTTTCCACCGCCGCATCCGCGCGCTCCTGCCCGGGGGCGGCGTTTTTTAGGAACATCGCCCACTTTTCAATCAGCGAAGCTCCGGCAAGATTATGCTCCAAGCCTTTCACTTTCATCAAGTCGATGAAAACTATGTTCAGATTGTTTGAAAGCTCACGTCCGTCTTTGGTGCGCATTGCGTAGCGGCTCACAACTTTATCGGATTTCTTGTCATATGCAAAATTGAGGACGGTGATTTGATAAACTTGCGGCGCGTTCTCCCAGTCTTCGCTTCAATTCCTACAAGTATGTTTTTTATTTTTCCTCTTCCAGCACCAAGTCCACAACCTGCGCGTCAGTTGCTTTTACCAAATCGTCGGGCGAAAGGGCAATCTGCTCGCCGCGCATTCCCGCGCTGATGTAAATTTTCTCGTGGCTCATCGCGCTCTGGTCGATGAAAGTCGGGAATTTGCGCTTCATTCCAAGAGGAGAGCAGCCGCCTCGGATGTAGCCCGTGAGCTGCAAAAGCTCGTCCGGCTTTACAGGATTTATTTCTTTTGCGCCCGCCGAGTTCCGGGCTTTTTTCAAATTTATTTCGTGGAGCGCGCTCTGGCAAAAGACAAAA
>CAZURC010000040.1:2413-14872 GCA_964623405.1 uncultured Treponema sp. | reverse complement strand
TGGAGCTGATCGGACTTGAACCGACTACCTCTTGCATGCCATGCAAGCGCTCTAGCCAGGTGAGCTACAGCCCCGAATGTATGCATTCTATCAAATAGACACAGACAAGGCAAGACATTATAATTTGCTGTTAGAAAACTAACAGGGGATGAGAGGATGTCTTTAACCATAAATGGGAACAATCTTTCTATAGAAGATGTATGCTGTGTTGCTTACGGAAATGAAAAAGTTGAGCTGCCCTCAGATAATTCATTTTGGGAGACTTTGGAAAAATCACGGAAATTCTTAGAGGATTATATTGCGACAGGAGTTCCGACTTACGGTGTAACAACAGACTTTGGCGACTCATGCCATAATCAAATCAGCGTAGACAAAGCCGGAGAGCTGCAGAGGGACATCTGCACTTACCACGGAATCGGCTTAGGTTCAAAGTTCTCCAGGGAAGTTGGCCGCGCTGTTATGCTTGCCCGCCTTAACGGAAATATAAAAGGCGGACATTCCGCAATCCGCCCTGAGCTTGCGAGAAAAATGCTTGATATGCTCAACCGTGATATTGTTCCTGTAATTCCGCAGCTTGGCTCTGTCGGCGCGTCAGGGGATCTAACCCCGCTCTCATATCTAGCCGCCGCTATAATGGGCGAGCGGGATGTTTATTACAAGGGGAAAATTGTTCCGGCGGCAGAGGCGTTTAAGCGCGAGGGGATTGCGCCTCTTCCAATAGAGGCAAAAGAGGGGCTTGCTCTTATGAACGGAACTTCTGTAATGACAGCAGTAGCTTCCCTTGCCTGGAAAAAGGCGGAGCGTCTTGCAAACATATCAGACTTTCTCACTGCTGTCACATCAGAGATAACACGAGGCAAGGATACTCCGTTTGTCGCAAAAGTAAGCGAAATAAAAAACCATAAGGGGCAGATTGACTCAGCCGCATACGTTTACAATATTATCAAGGACTCAAAGCGTGTGTTCCGCTACGAAGACTTCTTGCAGACCCAGATACAAAAAATGGATGGGAAAAAGTTTGTAGCTCAGCAGAATAAAATTCAGGACAGGTATTCAATCCGCTGCGCCCCGCAGATAAACGGAGTGTACCGCGATACATTGGACTTTGCCCGCAATCTTATTACAGAAGAGCTTAACAGCGCGAACGATAACCCTCTTGTTGATATTGAAGCCGGACGTATATATAACACAGGAAACTTTTACGGCGGACATATCTGCGCCGCCTGTGATTACATGCGCACTGCGCTTGCGAATATCTCCGACCTTTCAGACAAGCAGGCGGAAGTAATAATTGACGGAAAGTTCAACGGGCTTACAGAAAACCTTATTCCAGTAACACCAAGCGACCATCCACGCGCAGGGCTTCGGCTTGGATTCAAGGCTGCGCAGATTACTATTTCCGCAATCCGCGGCGAAGTGATGAGCTATTGTTTCCCTATTTCCTTGACAAGCCAGCCGACAGAAGCGCTGAATCAGGACAAGGTTTCCATGGGGACGATAAGCGCGCGCAAATTTGACGAGCAGATAGAGCTTGTGTTCCTTCAGTTCGCCACTCATCTTCTTGCGGCGATGCAGGCGGTGGATTTAGCCGGATATGATGATTTTGCGCCGTTTACAAAAAAAGTGCATGATGAAGTGCGCAAGATGTCTGCGTTTGTGGAAGATGACCGCGCGCTGGACAAAGAAGCGACAGCCGTAAGCGAATGGCTGAAGACAACACCGCTGTTTGGCTAAAACAAATTTGTGTTGAATTGTGTCTCCTATGCCGATACTTAGAATGTAAGTATATTTTCTGCTGTATGAGGGAAAAATATGAAAACTATCGGAATTAAACTGGCGGACGGCTCTTTTTATCCAATTCTCAAGGAAGGCACAGCAAAAACTTGTCAGCTGGATTTAACAACAGTAAAAGACGGACAGACAAAAGTTCAAATAGATTTATACCGCTCAGAAACCGGCTCAATGGAAGACGCTGAATACGTTGATACGCTGGAGGTTTCCAATCTTGTCCCTCATCCAAACGGAGAAGCAGACTTGCATCTTTCTGTCGGGCTTAATGAGAACAATGAGCTTGACGCAAAAGTTGTTGATGAGGAGACCGGCAAGCAAAGCGAGACATCTGTTACGCTTGTAAGCCGTACTTTAGCGGAGCGCTCTGAGCCTACGAATTTTGAGCTTTCTGACACATCTGAGCAGGAAGAAGAGAACAATCACGGCGCAGAGCTTGCTGCCGCGGCTGCGGGCGGGGCTGCTCTTGGAGCGGCAGCTGCCTCCGAGCTTTCCAAAGACAGCGGAGAGAATAAAGACCAGGAAGTTGTTGAGGAGACGGTTGAGGAAGTTCCGTTCAGCTTTGACAGCGAAATTGAAAAAGAAAAAGAACAGAATGAAGAGCTTAGCCAGCTGGAGAATGCGGTTGATGTTGCGGAAGTTGAGGAGAACACCGCTGATGATGAGCCGCAGGCGGAGGGCTTTAAGGCAGAGGTTGATGAGCTTCCGGACCTGGACGATGACTTTTTTAGCACAGACAGCGCAGAAGCAGACAGCGGAAAGGCAGACCCTTCTGAAAGCGTTGAGGATAAAACTGCCGCAGACAGCAGCACAGATGAGGCTAAGAGTGATGATTTTTCTTTGCCAGACTTTGACGAGCCGATAGCTTCGGACGCAGGCACAGGCAGTTCAAGCAGTTCTTCTGTAGAGACGGAAGGGCTTACAGGTTATTTTGATGACCCGGATTTTAAGAACGATCCTGTATTCAATGACACGGGGATAGATTCTTCTGATACCAACGAAATTGACTTTGACACTTCTTCGCTTGATGTTCCTTCGGACACAGGCGCAGACACTAGCTCAAACCCTGCAATGGATTTCTCAGATCTTTATGACAAGGAAACTCTTGAAGGCAAGAATTCCTCTTACAATGAGGAGGAAGATGAGGAAACGAAAACCCATGTTCCAATGATTATCTGCATAATTTGTGCAATAATCTGTATTATCGCAACGGTACTTGTTCTTTTTGTTGTTCCGTCAAAATATAATCTGATAAAAAGCCGCAACACAAGAAACCAGTCTGTAGAAAAGGTTATAGAGCCTCCAGCCGCAGAGCAAAAGGAAGAGCTGGCGGAGATAGAGCCAGAAGAGGAATTTGCAGAGGATGCGTTGCCTCAGGAGGCAGAGCCGCAGGAAGATGAGGCTCCGCAGGCTGTAGAGGATCAGATTGTTATTGCCCCTGAGCCTGAGAAGGTTGTTCCGGTTCCTCCGCCAGAGCCAGAGAAAGCGAAAGATATAAAATATCATATCAAGTGGGGCGACACGCTTTGGGATATTGCGGATGCTTATTACAAGAATCCGTGGCGCTATCCAAAGATTGCCAAATACAATAAAATCAAGAATCCTGACTTGATTATATCGGGAACAGATATTTTGATTCCTATTGAGTAAGAAATTGAGAAAGTTAAAAGTCTTAGGCCACCGATCTATTTTGGTGGCTTTTTTGTGTTTTATATTGAATTCAGCTCTTCTGTCATGCACCGAGACAAAGAATGTCTCCTTAAAGAAGCAGTTTAAGAATGATGACTCTTATTTTATGGCCTTAAAAGCCCTGGAGCAAAATGACGAGAAAACTGCAATCCGTTTGTTTGAGCAGAGCGCAAAAAAATCGAATGATAAGATTGCCCGCCTTTCCGCAGAGCAACTTACAACAATCGGCAATGTGACGCAAAGGCTCAAGGCGGCGAAGTTTCTTTCAAAAAAATACAATGATGACGACTCACTCTTGCTTAGCGCAGAAGTCTTTTTTAGCCAGAATGAATATAACCGCGTGCTTGCCCTTACGAGCAGAATAAACCTGGCTTCCGCTCCAAACGCTCTTGTGTCATACCGGCTTGAATGTCTGCTTAAGAAAAATGACCTGAGCCTTCAAAATGAGCTTTTTGTTTGGTTTACCGAACGTCCGTTGGCGCAGGAGCATTTGGACTTTTACAAGACATATTTAAGGTCCTTGGAAAAGAATGAACAATCACAATCGCAGGACTTGTCTAATCCAGATACATCTGCCTTGCCGTCTCATATCCAACTGATGAATTACAGGCTTCTGGTTTACAACAGGAACTATAAAAGCGCATTTGAGGAGACGGAGAATATTCTTGCCCTTTATAAAAAGGAAGACCGTTTTCCGCATTATCAAGTATTGAGCGATATGGGAAAAGCCGCTCTCTACGGCACAAATGACTTTAGGCTAAGCGCGCAGAAGTTTGAGGAATTGGCGTCAAGCTATGTGATTGCGGCAAGAAAGCTTAAGAGCGGGAATTCGGGAAGCGGAAGTGAAAACGAAATAAATGAGCTTTATGAGCTTGCGTATTGCGCTTATTTTTATGCCGCGCGTCTTTACGACAGAGCCGGCCGCTATCAGGACAAGGTTGTGCAAAGATATAAATCTGCGCTTGAGTGTACGGAGGACAATGACAGATTCGACAATGCGCTTTGGTATCTGCTGAACATGCAGCTTAGGCTTTCTACGGACGATATTATTGCTACCTTAAAGAAATATGCTTCAAGGATTACAGACAAGGCCTATTTTGATGACTTTTTTGATAATTTCTCAGTTCTTCTTTTAAGCCACGAAAAATGGCAGGATTTCTATGATGTCTGGAAGATGATAGATTCAATTGCCTCAGAGGAGACTGCCTGCAAGTATGCGTATATCTCTGGAAGGATTCTAGAGGAAGGATATGGAGAAACAGATGGAACTCCAAAGACAAAGGAAGCTGTCGCTGCCTATACTCGTGTCCTAAGCGGAAATTCCAGCTTGTACTATAAAGTGTGCGCATTGGAGAGAATGAACATAGTCGATTCTACTTACGTAAAAGATGTGCTCTGCTCGGGCGGGCCGGAAATAGAGCGCAAGGAAGACAAGGATGCACAGACACTTCTTGCCGGCTATGCGGCTTACGGCTTTCCTCAGAAAATATATCCGCAATGGCTAAAGGACAGGGATTCTCTTAGCATGGAATCAAATATCCAGGTAAGCAAGTTCTTAAACAGCGTAGGCAAGTTTGATAATTTTTATTCAGTGCAGAGTCTTCGTGTGGCCGCAAGGACAAAAGCGATATGGTCTGGAAAAATACCTTATGAGCTGCTTGAGCTTAATTTTCCGCGTTTTTATTCAAATCTTGTAGAAAAAGCCTGTGCTGAGAACAATTTGAGCGAGCCTCTGCTATATGCGCTAATACGCAGCGAAAGTTTTTTTGATGCAAGCGCAGGAAGCACGGCGGGAGCAAGAGGCTTGACCCAGCTTATGCCTTCTACAGCTGATGACGAGGCGCGAAAGCTGAAGATTGGGCCGGAATATAATATCCTTGATCCGGAGACAAATATCCGCATGGGAAGCCATTATTATGCAAGCCTTATTGAACGCACAGAGAATAAATCTGAGCTGCTTGCGCTCTTTGCATATAACGCAGGACTTACCAATGTGCGACGCTGGAAGCGTCCTGCCGGCATGAGCATGGACTTGTTTCTTGAAATCCTCCCGTTCCAGGAAACACGCGAATATGGGCGCAAGCTGGTAAGCGCGGCTGCGATGTATGGATTCCTGTATTATGGAATAACGCCAGCCGAAACTGTCAGGAAGCTCTTTAAGTAAGGACTTTTGATAAGAAATCAGCTTATTTTTCGGTTGCCCTTATAATTCCGTCCCAGTCTTGCGGCGGATTTTCAATAAACTTCTGGCATTTCTCAGCATATTTGTGGCTTGGGCCGTCGTCTTTTATCTTTGCGAAGATTTCCAGCGCCTGCTTAAATTTGCCGCCCTTGAACATTGCATAGGCCTTGTTGAATTCTTCCTGGATGCCTTGTATTTCTTCGCTTTCAAACTGTTCCGCTTCCATCGGAGTAAAGACTGTAACGCCTGTCTTTTTGCCGACGACTGCTACCGTTCCTAGCTCCCTGAATTTTAGAAGGCTACCGTTTGCCAGAGCGCTTTCCATTGTAGCTTTTGAGCACATCGTGTAGGTGTCAAACTGCTTGTTCATCCCCTCAAGCCTGCTTGCAAGGTTTACAGTGTCCCCCATCATTGTGTAGTCAAATCGCTTTGAAGAGCCCATGTTTCCGACAACTGCTTTTCCTGTATTCAATCCAATTCTCTGCCTGAACACCTTTCCGCAGAATTTCTCAAGCTCCTCAGCCATCTCTGCAAGTTTTTCCTGGCAGGCTAGTGCGGCGTTCAGAGCGCGGACGGCATGATCCTTTTGATAGACAGGAGCGCCCCAGAACGCGACAATCGCATCTCCTTCGTACTTGTCGATTGTTCCTCCATAAGACAGGATTATATCTGTCATTGCGCTCAAATACTTATTCAATAAATCTGTAAGCTTGGCTGGAGAAAGCCCCTCGGAAATGCTTGTGAATCCCTGCACGTCAGAAAAGTATGCGGTAATTTCCCTTTCTTCTCCGCCTAGCTTTAAAAGAGACGGGTTTTCTATCAGCTCTCCAATTACTGCTGGACTTAGATATTGGCTGAATGCGGCGCGGAGATATTTTTTCTGATGGCCTTCTGTAACATAATCCTCAAATACAAAGACAATGAATGAAAAGACAAGCGCAAAAAGCGTGATTGTCATGTTTAGCACAAGTCCATTGTAAAAAGCGATGTAGCTTACGGCGCAATATAGCGCAAGCACTGCAACGGAGCAAACAGTGCGGGCGCTTACAGAAGGAATTTTTCTCTGTAGAAGAGAGCTTCCGAATATAAAGCCGATAAGAACCGCGGCTATGGCAAGAACAACAGTTGCAAGAGCCGGAGCCTCAGCTAGCCAGTCTTGTTGCAAGACAGTATCTAAAAGCGAGATATGCACGCCAACCCCCTGATAGTTTGCCGAAACTGGCGTAGAGCAAATATCAAAAAGCCCCGGCGCATACAAACCAAAGAAGATATAATTGTCCTTGAACTGCCCAGGCGGAATAAGATCGTCTTTTTCAAAGTCGATAGACTCAATTCCTAAGCCTGCCTCCTCTGCGGCTTCTATCGCATACTCTGTCCTTAAAATAGACATAGCTTTGTAAGGCACATAGCGTTCAAGCCCCTCAAGATAACGGATATTGATTCCGCCTTTTTTAGAGTATTTGATTTTCTCTGGAAGTTCTCCGCCGAGACTTAATGCGGCAAACGAAAGCGTAGGATGTTCTGCAAATTCATCCTCCTCACGCCTTATTATTCCGTCAGAGTCAGAAAGACCTGTAACATCGGCTAGCATCGCGCAGGAGCTTTCTAGGATGGGAATTGGTTTTGTTTCAATTGTCTGTCCGTTTGAATTGATTGTGTGCGATGCAAGGATAGCGTTATTGCTTCTAAGGCAGGCATCGGCGAATGACTTGTCATCGTTTTGTCCGTAGACGCTTTCCTCTGAGTAAATCATATCAAACGCAACACAGATTGCTCCGGCCCGCTTAAAATAATCAAGCATTGCTCCGTATGAAGAGCGCGGCCACGGCCAGCCCCAGCCAAGCTCTTTTTGCGCCCAGCTAAGGCTCTCTTGATCCAGGAGCACAAGGCCAATACGGTCGGACGGACTCTTAAAAGGAGCAGTTGCCTTCATCCTGCTGTCGTAGGTTTTGTTTTCTAGCCAGGCAGAAATTCCTGTAAAAGAAAACCCCAGGACAGCAAGGAACAGAACGGCAAGAGTGACAATATTGCGGATATGCTTTTTCATAAAATCAGCCCATTATAGAGGCAAACCGGGCTTTTCGGGCATCGGCTGTGTCAGCTGGAATGGCAACGTTTTTTATTGCCTTGTTTACATTCTTTATACGCTTTTCTGGAGATGGATGAGTCTTATAAAAACCTGTTTTTCTTCCGCCTTGAAGCTCGTTCATTTTTGAAAGAAGGTTGTCCATTGCGGCCGGATTGTAGCCTGCATCTGCCATAAGATAGAGAGCTTTTTCGTCAGCATCAAATTCCTGTCCCTGTGAGTAGCCATTGTTCACCATGCTGTTGATGATGTTTGTAACAATCTCGCCCATGTCCTTGGAATATTCTTCGTCAAGGCTTGCCGCAGCAGTCAGAGTTGAAGTCCCGACTGTAACCCAGCGGCTGGTTTTTATTGCGGAAAGACTGTGCTTTAGCTGTATATGGGCAATTTCGTGCGCAAGGACGGCGGCAAGAGCGTCTTCTGAGTCAACGCATTTCAACATTCCCCGTGTCACGAAAATATGTCCGCCGCTTGTAGCGAATGCGTTTACTTCATCGCTGTCCAGCATTTTGACATGATAGCCATTGTAAAGCTCGCTTTGACTTGAATTCTCGGTAATTGTGCGGCAAATTTTGTTAAGATAGGATTCCAAGTCCTCTTTTGTGTAAGTTTTGTAGTTTGTAAGAACTGTTGCGGCAACAGCCCTTCCTATATAATACTCGTTTTCCGGAGTGATTTTTTCCAGCGCATTTGAAGTCGCATTTCCTGTAGCCGTAACAACATCTGCAACATCAGAATATCCGGCCGCATCCAGGACTCCGCTTGTAATAGCAGTAAATCCTTTTGTGACAGAGGAAGCTGAAGCACATCCAAAGCAAAAAAGAGCAAAAACGGCTGTCAAAGAAGAAAGAATTATATTGAAAAGAGTCTTTTTGGCTTTCATTATTGCTCACCTCCGGCAAGTTTTCCTTCAATAATAAACTGCTCAAGCTCATCATCGGAGACAGCAATTTTTTCAATCTCATCAACATCCTTATAGTCCAGGCTTGCGTTGCTTGTCTTGAAGGCTTTTTCTGCCTCTGCGCTGAATCCTTTTCCCGCAAGCGCAAGCTCTGACTGGCTGGCGGCGACATAGCTTCCGGAAGAACCAGAGATTTTTTTGGTTGTAAGGCTTCCTGTGGAAATCCAGCCGGTGATGCTTGTGGACGGAATAGAAACTTGTGTCTTTTTTTCATCTGACTGAACGACAACAAGATTCTGCCCGTATGAGACGGAGGCAACATTTTTTGCAAACAAGCCTGTTCCTGACTTGACCTGCGCTGTCTTTACGTTGACATACACATTTGCACCTTTCTTAAAAGAAGCTGCGGACAGAAGAGCGCATAGCAGCAAAGCGGACACTCCTCCGCATAAAAGTTTTTTCATCATTTACCCCTTTTGATAATAATTAGAATTATAACATGCTTTTTCAAGTTTTTTGCATAAGATTTGCTATTCCTATATACTATTAATAGAAAAAGTTAGAGGTATAAGATGTCTAATCCATTAGCCGCCCTTCTCCCCGCGCCAATGCATTTTCAAGTGCTTTTAGGCGGACAGATTGTTTTCCTTTTAGGTGTGATGATTTTTTTCGGCTCATTTGGAGGCCGTCTTTTCCAAAAACTAAGAATACCGCAGGTTGTCGGCTATATTGTAATTGGAATTATTCTAGGCTCATCTGGATTCAAGATTCTTGGCGACAAGCTTATTGCGGCATTAAATCCAATAAGCACAGTCGCGCTCTCTCTTATAGGCTTCCTTGTTGGCGCAGAACTTAAAATTACTGTAATAAAGAAATATGGCAAGCAGTTTGTCGGAATACTTCTAGGCGAGACAACAGTGCCTTTTGTAATTGTATCTGTCTTGGTTGGAACTGCGACATTTTTACTGACGAAAAACCTTCCCTATGCGCTTAGCCTCGGTCTTATACTTGGAGCAATCTGTACAGCGACTGCGCCGGCTGCGACAACTGACGTTTTAAAGGAATATAGGACAAAAGGGCCTGTCACAACGACAACTCTTGGAATTGTAGCCATGGATGACGGCTTCGCCTTGATTGCATATACAATAGCGACAGCAATCGCCTCTCCAATGCTTGAAGGCCGCTCTGTGCCAGTTCTTGCTCAGCTTGCCTCAATTGGCTATGAGATTGCCGGCTCAATTGTGATAGGACTCTTGTTTGGGTTCTTCCTCACAAAAATAATTTCTGGAATGATGAGCGACGACGGGCGCGTGCTTGGATTTAGCCTGGGGCTTTTGCTTCTTTGCACAGGAATCTGCAATCTTGCTGTGTTTACCGCAGGGCCAGTCCTTCTCAAGCTTGACCATATAATGGCGGCAATGTCCATGGGGTTCTATGTGACAAACTTTGCCCTTCCTAAAGTCAAAAACATGTTCAAGCTTGTGGAAAAATACACTCCCCCAATTTACGTGCTTTTCTTTGTTACGGTAGGCGCAAATTTGAACGTATGGCAGCTAAAGCCTCTGTTCATCCTGATTGCTCTTTTGTATATAACCGGACGCACAATCGGAAAGACAATCGGCTCAAGGCTTGGCGCAATAATTACAAAGGCTCCGGATACTGTGCGCAAGTATCTTCCATATTGTCTCTTAAGCCAGGCAGGGGTTGCGATTGGATTAAGCACATCTGCTGGGCGTGACTTTGCCGACACAATTGGCGGAGAAATCATGCTGATAATCACCGCCACAACGTTTATTGTCCAGATTATCGGGCCAATCTGTGTCCGTTACGGAGTATCAAAAGCGGGCGAGGTTGGTCTGGACTTTACGGTCGAAGACTTGATGAAAAAGGCTCTTGTGAAAGATGTTGAGGTTGACGGAAATAAAATTTGTAGCACGGAAAGCTATGCGATAGTGAATGACACAGACATGGTGGGAAAAATAATCAGCTCGTTTAGTCAGCATTCTAATATGAACTATGCGGTGCGCGGCAGCGATGGGAAAATAGCGGGCCAGATAAGCCTTGAGCATATAAAAGAGACAATGCAGATAGGTGAAATGGGAAGCTATATGCTTGCTATGGATATAATGGATAAGCCGGCTGTAACTTGCAGGGCAGAGACAACGCTCCCAGATGCATATAAGCTTTTTGATGATTACGACACAGAGGCAGTCTGCATAGTGGATGAGGATAACAAGCCGCTCGGTATTCTTGAGAAATACGCAGTAGACCACTATCTGCATACAAAAATACTGGAGCTTGACCATAAGCTTGCGGCAATGGCATAGGATAGCATAGGGCAAAATAATATTGCCAAACAGTTTGTTTCTATTCATAATAACACCTATGAATATGTTGCTTTCTGCGCTTCCCTACGGTCTTCTAATCGCCGTCCTGTCTATCGGCGTTTATATCTCATACAAAATAATGAATATTCCTGACCTGACAGTTGACGGCTCGTTTGCGTTCGGGGCGGTCGTGAACGGAATCTGCTGTTTGTACGGACATCCGCTTTTGGGGCTTCTGCTTGGTTTTCTTGCCGGAGCATTTGCCGGAATGTTGACTGGAGTTATCCACACGCAGCTTGGCGTTAGTGCGATTCTTTCGGGCGTGCTTGTGCAGACAGGGCTTATCTCTGTGAACGTGATGCTTCCGCTTTTCCCGCTTTTTGCGGAGGCAACTTCAAAATCAACAAGCTTTGCAATCGTACAGAACTTCGGCGGAAAAACAATTTTCTTTTCTTTGGCAAAACTCTTCGGTGTAAGAGGCGCGGACGCGAATAAAATGCTCAGCATTGTCGTGCTGATTTTTATCATTGCAGCTTTAATCGCGCTTTTGATGCTTTTTTTCTCGACGCAGCTCGGTCTTTCAATCCGCGCGACTGGAAACAACGAGGAGATGGTCAAGGCAAGCTCCATCAACACAAAGAAAAACAAGGTGATTGCGTTCTCGCTTGCGAACGGAATTGTCGGATTCTCAGGCGCGCTTTATGTGCAGTATCTTCATTCGTATTCCGAGGGAATCGGGCTTGGAATGCTGGTAACTGCGCTTGCCTCAATCATCATCGGCGAAACGCTCTTTGGAAACCGGAGGCTCTTCGCGGGATTCATAACAGTTGTGCTTGGCTCTGTGATTTACAGAATCATCTACGCCTTTGCAATCAGAAACGGCGGCGCGAACGGAATCAAGCTTTTCAGCTCCGTGATTGTCGTGGCGTTCATTGCGTTCTCGGTTGTGAGGAAGAAGTTGCAGGAAAAGAAAAGTGGTCATTGAGCTTGTCGAAATGACCATAAAGTAAGCGGTTGTATTGTTGGTGGTTACTTCGCTGCGCTCGTGCCTATGGGCAACAAGCTCAACCACCACATCAACGGGAAAGGAAAAAAAATGCTTGAAATAAATAATCTGAATGTGATTTTCAACAAGAACACCGCGATGGAAAAGCACGCGCTCAAAAACGTGGACTTGAAGATAAACGACGGCGACTTTGTTTCTGTGATTGGCTCGAACGGCGCGGGAAAGTCAACGCTTCTGAACGCAATCTTCGGACTTGTTAAAATCACAAGCGGAAAAATTATTCTTGACGGAAACGACATCACAAGTCTTCCGACTTACAAGCGCGCAAAAAACATCGGAATACTTTTCCAGAACCCGCTTCTGGGAACTGCACCTGATATGACGATTGAAGAGAACCTTGTGCTTGCAAGCGCAAAAGTCAAGCACAAGCCGTTCAGCCTTGCGCTCACGGCGAAAAACCGCGCAAAGCTCGCGCAGGAC
>CAZURC010000040.1:0-2313 GCA_964623405.1 uncultured Treponema sp. | reverse complement strand
GTTTCCTGCAGCAAGAAGCAGGAGAAGAAAGTCACAATCGGAATCGTGCAGCAGATGAACCACAACTCGCTCAACACAATCTCGGACTCAATCAAAGAAGAGTTTGCGAAGCTCGGCTACAACGACACAAACTCGACGATTCTCTTCAAGCAGGGCGACAACGACATGACAATGCTCGCTCAGATTGCAGAGGAATATGTGAACCAGAAAGCAGACCTGATTATCGCAATCGCGACAAAAGCGGCGAACGCGGCTCTTCCGGCGACAGACTCAGGGATTCCGGTTGTGTTCGCGGCGTGCGCTGATCCTGTCGGAGCAAAGCTCGTGCAGAACTTAAAAGAACCTGAAGGACTTGTCACAGGAACAAGCCAGTCAATTCCAGTTGACCAGATTATGGCGTTCGCAAAGAAAATCGACCCGAATCTTACAAAAATCGGAATCATCCACACGACAGGCGAGACAAATGCGCAGGCTACAGTGAACAAGGCAATCGCCTACCTTGACTCAATCGGAATGCAGTACGCCGATCACACAATCGACGACGTGAGCGTAATCCAGGAGACAATCAAGCTGATGAAGGACGAAGGCTGCCAGGCAGTTTTTGTGGCGAACGATAACAAGCTCGCCTCCCACGGAAACATGGCGATTCTAAGCGAGGCGTGCCTGGAAAACAATTTCCCGCTTTACTGCGCGGCGGACAGCCAGGTTGAGGACGGCGGATTTGCCAACATCGGAATCACCTACACAGACTTGGGACGCGACACAGCGGACATGGCGGACAAAATCTTAAAAGGCACGCCTGTTTCCCAGGTTCCTGTAAAATTCTATCTTGAGCCAGCTGACTTAAAGACATTCATCAATCCAAAAGTTACAAAGGCTCTTGGAATCACACTTCCAGCTGACGTGACATCTTCTCCGAACTATGTAGAGGTGACTCCGACAAACTAAGGTTTAAATGCGGCTGCTAAAATATCGCAACCGCATTTAACTTCAAGTTTGATTATCAAACTTGTTTTAAAGAACGTTTTGTGTGCACCAAAAATTTGTCTTTTCAAAAAGATGGATTTATACTAAGTCCAAGATTTTGCGGTAGCTGCTACGGGCGACAAGTTTCGCTTTTCAGACACCGCGAAAAGTGAATTTTCGGAGGTACAAACAAATGGCAAACAGAATCGTTCTGAACCAGATTTCCTATTTTGGAAAAGGCGCAATCAACGAGATTGCAAACGAAGTTAAAAACAGAGGAGCGAAAAAAGTTCTTCTTGTGACAGATGAAAGCCTGATGAAATTCAAGGTCGCGACAAAAGTCACTGACATTCTGGACAAGGCTGGAATCGCGTATGAAGTCTACGACAAAATCAAGCCGAACCCGACAATCGAGAACGTAAAGGACGGAGTTGAAGCCTGCAAAAAAGCAAAGGCTGACATCATCGTTGCTGTCGGCGGCGGCTCTTCAATCGACACATCAAAGGCGATTGGAATCATCATCACAAATCCGGAATTTGCCGACGTTCGCTCGCTCGAAGGCGTCGCTCCGACAAAAAATCCTTGCCTGCCGATTATCGCGGTTTCAACAACTTCCGGAACTGCGGCAGAAGTCACAATCAACTACGTAATCACCGACACAGAAAAAGACAGAAAGTTCGTCTGCGCCGACCCGCACGACATTCCGCTTGTCGCAGTTGTTGACCCTGACATGGTAATGTCAATGCCGGCAGGACTTTGCGCCGCGACTGGAATGGACGCGCTTGTCCACGCAATCGAAGGCTACATCACAAAAGCCGCCTGGGAAATGACGGACATGATGCACTTGAAGGCAATCGAAATCATCAGCCACTGGCTTCCTGCCTCTGTCAAAGGCGACCCGAAAGCCCGCGAGGAAATGGCTTTGGGCCAGTACATCGCCGGAATGGGATTCTCAAATGTCGGACTTGGAATCGTGCACTCAATGGCGCATCCGCTTTCAGCTTTGTATGACATTCCGCATGGAAAAGCGTGCGCGATGCTTTTGTGCGCAGTTCTAAAATACAACGCTCCGGCGGCAGGAGAGCGATACAAGGCGATTGGAAAAGCGATGGACGTTCCTGGAATCGACAAGATGAGCAAGGACGAGGCCGTCACAGCGACAATCGACGCAGTTCAGAAGCTCGCTGACGAAGTTGGAATTCCGCGCCACATCGGAACTGAGGGCGTTAAGGAAAAGGATTTGGAATTCTTGGCAGAAAGCGCGATGAAAGACGCTTGCACTCCAGGAAACCCGCGTGACCCGACAAAAGAAGACATCATCAAGATTTACAAGTCTGTGATGTAAAA
>CAZURC010000039.1:6540-14925 GCA_964623405.1 uncultured Treponema sp. | reverse complement strand
GCGACCAGAAGCCGTTTTCAATTAAAGCCGGTTGTAAAGAAAACGGCGCGCGGCATCGGCGGACTTTTGCTTTCTCTTCATTTATTCAACTCATGATGCTATAATATCTTTAAGTCAACAGCCTAACATGAGGCATGGAGGCGTGATAAAAATACATCCGTGTATTTTTGTCACGCTAAGCACTACGTGCTTTTATTTCGCCATCCGTGGCGAACAATACAATGGAGGAAATTATGGCAATTTCTTGGGAGAATTTGGATAAGCTTGAATCCTACAAGAAGCTCCAATCGCTTAAAGGCGCTGTGAATATCGCAGACGCTCTTTCTGGAGAGAAAGGCGCAGAGAGAGTAAAGGGCTTCTCTGTAAAAATGGCGGAAGGACTTGTGTACAACTATGCGGCGAAGCAGGTTGACGATAAAGTCCTCAAGGTGCTTGAGTCCCTGGCGGATGAGGCTCAGCTTGCAGAGAAATTTGAGGAGACATACAACGGAGCTGTCGTGAACACCGGCGAGAAGCGGCTTGTGCTCCATCATCTTACACGCGGACAGCTCGGAAAGAAAGTGAGCGCGGATGGCGTTGACAAGCGTGACTTCTACAAGAACGAGCAGAAGAGAATCGCGGAATTCGCGGATAAAGTCCACTCCGGAGCAATCACAAACGCGGACGGCGAGAAATTCAACACTGTTGTCCAGATCGGCATAGGCGGTTCTGACTTAGGCCCGCGCGCTATGTATCTTGCCCTTGAGAACTGGGCGAAAGCGAACAGCAAATTCAAGATGCAGGCAAAATTCATCTCGAATGTCGATCCCGATGACGCGGCGGCTGTCCTTGCCTCTACAGACCTCTCTCATTCGCTTTTTATCCTGGTGTCTAAGTCGGGGACAACGCTGGAAACCCTTACCAACGAGGCTTTTGTAAAGGACGCTCTGAAAAAGGCGGGTCTTAATCCGGCGAAACATATAATCGCCGTCACTTCAGAGACTTCCCCTCTCGCGCACAACCCTGACTATCTTGCGGCGTTCTACATGGATGACTATATCGGCGGACGCTACTCTTCAACTTCCGGAGTCGGAGGAGCTGTTCTCTCGCTCGCCTTTGGTCCTGACGTATTCGCGGATTTCCTTGAGGGCGCGCATGAGGAGGACAAGCTCGCGGCGAACAAGCATCTCCTTAAGAACCCGGACATGCTTGACGCTCTGATTGGAATATACGAGCGCAACGTGCAGGAGTATCCGGCGACAGCTGTCCTGCCTTACAGCCAGGCGTTAAGCCGCTTCCCTGCGCACTTGCAGCAGCTGGACATGGAGTCAAACGGAAAATCGGTGAACCGCTTTGGAGAGAAGATAAGCTATGTCACAGGGCCGGTAATCTTCGGAGAGCCTGGAACAAACGGACAGCACTCCTTCTACCAGCTTCTGCACCAGGGAACGAACATTGTTCCTTTGCAGTTCATCGCGTTCAAGGAAAACCAGATTGGAACAGACGTGAGCATTGAGAATTCAACCAGCCAGGAGAAGCTTGACGCAAACGTTGTCGCGCAGATCATGGCCTTTGCCTGCGGAAAATCGGACGAGAACCCTAACAAGGCTTTTGCGGGAGGACGGCCTTCAAGCCTTATTTACGGCGGACAGCTCAATCCACGGACACTGGGAGCGCTTCTTGCGCACTACGAGAACAAGGTCATGTTCCAGGGCTTTGTATGGAATATAAACAGCTTTGACCAGGAAGGTGTCCAGCTTGGAAAGAAGCTTGCAAAGAAAGTTCTTGCGCATGAGACTGACGGCGCGCTAAAAGCTTACGCCGGCCTGCTTGGGCTCTAGGTCTTAGCGGCGATATAAAAAAAGGGGCTGCCTTGTAAGACAGCCCCTTTTTCTTTGATGCGTCCTGCCGGGAACCGGAATCGAACCGGCACGGCCGTTTTACTTGCCGAGGGATTTTAAGTCCCTTGTGTCTACCTATTCCACCATCCCGGCATCTTTGTAGAGTATAGCAGAACGCCCCTGCGCTTTCAAGCATGGGTGTTTTTCATTAGAATAAAGTCCATGTTCAGCGATACACATTTTCATTTTCATCATCTTGTATCTGAGCGGGGAATGAACGGAGCTGAGATTCTGTCAGCCCTTTCTGAGAGAGAGACTTTCTTCGCAATGGACATCGGCACAAGATGCGACGATCTTCCTGCAAGAAAGAGCGCGATTGACTCCTCAATATCAGGCATGTCCCTCAAAACGCAGGAAAAAGCTAAGGACATGGTTTATTACAGCGCGGGCATCTGGCCCGATGTTGATGAGATAAAGGACAGGATAAATGCTGTCAAAGTCCTGGAAGACTCAATCGCGGCGTTCGCAAGGCTTTCCCCAGAAAAGCTCCGTGCTATCGGCGAGTGCGGGCTTGACCACCACTGGAATCCATCAGGAGCTGACGGGAGGAGTCTTGAGGACTTTGACAAGGATATACTCAACGGCGAGAGGGAGCTTTTTGAGATGCAGCTTGAGCTTGCAAAAAGAATGGCCCTTCCTGTTGTCATACACTCAAGGGATGCTTTCAATGACACTGCGGACTGTCTTGACAACATGGATGCGCATAATGGCATAATTCACTGCTTCTCATACGGCATAGAGCAGGCAAGGGCTTTCCTGGACAGGGGGTTTTACATCGCGTTTGGCGGAGCGGTGACTTACACAAAAAAATCAAGGATTGATGAGATGCTCGCTCTTCTGCGCTTTGTTCCAGATGACAGGATTCTGCTTGAGACAGACTCGCCTTATCTTGCTCCAGTTCCGTTCCGTGGAAAAACCAACACTCCTGTCCTGATAGAATATGTGTATAAGTTCATAGCTGATGCGCGCGATACCACGCCTCAGAATCTAAGCGAGACTGTGGACAATAACATAAGGACTCTTTTTAAGATTTAAGCTATACAGTTTTACTTTTGAGTTACTTTAGAAACACTTGAAATTAAGCCTACTTGACCTGTGAGTAAAGTCCTGCCATTGTGTCACGCCAGCCGCTTCGCCCCTCTTCCTTAGGCTCCCATTGTATTTCCTTTACTATAGAGAAATGGCGCATGTCATGCACGTTGTCAAAATGAAGGACTGCGAATTTGCCGTTTCCGATATATGTAATCTTGTCGTTAGGGCCAGGCTTTTCCTGCTCGGAGAGTTTTTTTATCACGCAGTCAAAATGGACAGGATTCCCGCTCTGCCTACTGCTGACGGCGCTTGACAGGTCTGAAATCGTCTCGCCGCAAATCTCGCAGACAGGCATATTTTCCTTGAACTGTCTTATGGCCTCGCTGTTCTCTGTAGCCTGTCTCTGTATCTGGGCTGATATAGCGGCCTTGCGCTCGCTGTCATGGCGGCTCCTGGCCTCTTTCTCCTCTCTTGCTTTTCTGTCAAATACGGCTCTAGAGCTGCCATTGTCTTTTCCGCCGTTTCTTCCCCCTCTGTTTCCGCGGCTCTTTCCATGTCTAAAGCTATCTCGGCTCATGTCTTCTCCCGGAATATACACGCTCATTGTCCTCAACAAGCCTTCGGCTAAGAACTTGCGCTATACGCTGCACTGCAAAGTCAAGATACTCTGAATCATGAATTTTTCGTCTTAGCTCGAGCACACGTTCAGAAAATTGAGCGTCTGAAGATTTTGAAACAGCGGTCATACTATCTCCGAGAAAGCATTTTCAATATGATAGACACTTTCCAGTCCTGGCATATCAACAACCAGAACATCAAAACGGATTCGGTCCATACTATATTGTCGATGTTTTGCAAGAAAGAATTTAGAAGTTTTAATAATTCTTTTCTGCTTTCTCTGATCCAGCTCATGCGCGAGTGTCTCAAGGTCTCCGCTCGGAAGCGTCTTGACCTCCGCAAAAATCAGTATATCCTTTTGTCTTGCTATTATATCAATTTCCCCGTATCTTGTCCGCCAGTTCCGGGAAATAATCTCATACCCTTTGAGCGCAAGAAATGACGCAGCCCTGTCCTCCCCCGAAGCTCCTATGTTATGCGTGGATTCCTTTCTTTGCTCTGTCATTTTTGCTTTCTAACCGCTGACATCCGTTTCCTGAACATCCTCGAGCACTCCGATATCCTCGTTAATGTCGTCAGTGCTGCCAAGCTCTCCGCCGCTGTCTTCCCTTAAAGGCCTGCCATAGGTCAAGAGATAAGGAACTGCCCATCTTTTTAGCGCAAGCAGATGATACGGCTTTACGGTCTTTCCTTCCGCAAGAAACATATTCTCGCCATCATCAAAGAAGACTGGCGCGGAAAATCTCTCGCCTAGATAAATGTCTGAGCATTTTACTTTTGAGAAAGTCTTATCTTTTATCCAAGAATTGTCCTGCATCATTCCGCGCTTTTCTTTTCCAGTGCCGCCACAAAAGCGAATACCTTTGCGACAGCCTCATATAGCTCTTCAGGTATAATCTCTCCGACCGTTTTAAGAGAAAGCACATTCACAAGGCTCGCATCCTTTACAATGGGAATATGCTTTTCCTCGGCAATCTCAAGCATTTTCTGCGCGGCAAGTCCTTTTCCCGCCGCGCTTATATATGGAGCATCTGCATTCTCCGGATATTTAAGAGAGACCGCCTTCGCTTTTGTATCCATCAGGCTTCCCCCTCAAAAACACCTATTCCGCCTTCCTCGCTAGCAAAGCCCTCCAGTTCCTGTGAGCTTAGAACAGACACCTTGCCCTGGCCTAAGAAGCTCTCTGCCATCTCCTTGAGAGACACAGGAACGCCGCTCTCCTCATATAGTTCCCGGGAAATTTTTGCGGATGACAGCTCTCTGTCCCTAAAGTATAACACAAAAGTGTATTTTTTGGATTTATTTTGTATATTTATCACAACTTTTTGAGCGCTTTTCTTGTCTGGAGACAGCAGGACCCTTATCGCTCCATAGAACTGGCGAAAGTCCCACTCAAAAGGCAGCACAAGCCAATGAGGCTCGTCCTTTTTCTTTGCGCAGACCATATTGAATAAAGTGAGCGCTCCTATTCTGTTTGTCTGCCCGGCCATGTCCACGCTAGCAAAATAATCCTTTACTGTATCTCTTAGCGTCTTTTTATTGCTGCTTTCCGGCTTGTCCCTGCGCTGCGCATCTTCCCTGCTGTCTGAGCCTCCGCCATTGGACTTGCGCTCATCAGCGCCGCCATAAAAGCTGCCTGAGACTTCCTCAACAGCAAGATCTGTCGCATTTACGCCTTTTTCCTCAAGAAGAAGCGCGGTCTGGCTCCTTTCAATAAAATTCCCGCCTTTGTCTTTCCTGCCACTATATAAAGCTTTTGCGAGCTTGCCTTCATCGGGCTTTATTCCCATTTCCATCGCAAACTGGAGCAGACGGAAGCTGTCAAGCGCAACAGGCAGGCCGAGCCGCTTTAGGAGCGCGGAAATCTCTGGATTATCCGGATTGAAATTTGAATAGGACAGTCTGGCTCCCCCTTCCTGCTTGCCGTCATCCAGCATAAGCTTTAAAATTACAGTTCTTCCTGAGACCCCGACACGTGCGGAAAAAGAAGAGCCAGGAGGCAAGGCTATCCTTGAGTGCACGTCAATTTTCTGGCCCGCAACACTTATCGTATAGGAGCCTCCTCCGTTATCAGAGACAACTCTTCCTTTTACAACGCTTCCAGGATGAAGCCCTGCACCAGAACTGATGTTTACAGGAAGAGGAGCGGAAGTGTTTATAGCACCGGCATCATAGTTCATAACGCAAATAAAAAACCCGGAACATTATAACATGCTCCGGGCTGATTATCACAGAAAATAATTACTTCTTTTTCTTGTCCTTTGCCTCTGCTTCCGCAGCTGCGTTCTCTGCCTTTGCCTCTGCATTAATAGAGCTTTCCGCAAGGTCAGCAGCCTTGTTAGCTGCTCTTGACGCCGCAATGCGCGCATTTGCCTTAGGTCCAAGAAGCTCCTTGATTCTAGCTCCCTTTCCAACCTTGTCACGCAGATAGTAAAGCTTAGAGCGGCGGACCTTTCCTGTCTTTACAATCTCTACTTTGATTACACGAGGGCTATGCACTGGGAACACACGCTCAACGCCAACTCCGTAAGATGTCTTGCGGACTGTGAATGTCTTGCGGACTCCAGAGCCTTTGATTGAAATCACAATACCCTCATATTTCTGGATACGCTTTACCTTGCCTTCAATAATCTCGAAGTGGACAATTACAGTATCGCCTACTCTAAAAAGCAAGGCGTCCTCTTTTCTCTGCTGTTCCTCAATAGTCTTGATAAGATCCATTGTTATTCTCCTAGTTAAACCGCATGTCTTTTACTTGCGGCGCTTTCTGCGTTCATGCTTCTTAAGATGCATGTCCATCAGAGCCTCTATCATTTTTTCGGCCTCCAAAGTAAGCTGCCCTTTAAGCCTTGCCTGGACAATCAAGTCCGGTCTGTTTGCAAGGGTTTTCTGTAGCTGCTTTTCCAGACGCCACTTCCGAATAAGCTCATGGTTTCCGCCGGTCAAAACTTCCGGCACTTCCATGCCCTTGTATACTTTCGGGTGAGTATACTGCGGGTATTCCAAAAGTCCGCCAGAATAACTTTCCTCATCCAGCGACTCGTGAGTGATAACGTCATCAACCAAGCGATAAACTGCATCGATTATCACTGTTGCCGCTACCTCACCGCTGGACATAACGTAATCCCCAATAGAGATTTCGTCATCCACGTACTCATCAATTATACGCTGGTCAATACCTTCGTATCTTCCGCATATAAGGACAATCTCGTCCTTCCGGCTAAGTTCCATCGCCTTGTCCTGTGTAAAAGTCTTTCCAGAAGGAGTGACATAAATCACATGCTTCTTGTACGCCTTTACGCTGTCCAACGCGCGCCCGAGAGGCTCCGCCATCATCAACTGACCGGCTCCGCCTCCATACGGCTTGTCATCACATGTCTTGTGCCTATCAAAGGCAAAATCCCTGATATTCACTAAATCGTAAGCAATGATTCCCTTTTGAACCGCTTTCGCCATGATTGAGGCTTCAAAGAAAGCGCGCGGAATCTCAGGAAACAAGGTCAGCACAGTAAATTTCATGGAATTACTCCAGAATCCAGAGGTGCATCAACTGCATACACTTATTTTCAACATCAATGTTTCTTACAAACTGTGGATTGAACGGAACATAAACAGTTCTAACTTTCTTTCCGCCGGCAAGATACTTGATATTATCAGCAAGCAAGCTGCAGTTCTCGGCCAGCAAAACCTCAAGGAGGTTTCCAGAGCCGCCTTCTATTACGTCTGTGATTGTTCCCACTTCTACTGGATTTCCAGCTGCGGGCGCAGTCCAAACTGCCAATCCGTCGTCACCCTGTTCAGGATAATAGTTCAGGGCACAATTTTTAAGGTCTTCAATATACCACTCGTTTTTTCCGAGTTTCTTGGCATATTTCCGTGGTACTACAATCTGCCACCCGTTGAGCTTACGAACATCCTCGGGCGTGTTAATTCCCACAAGCTTTAAATACAAGGTGCCGGCTCCCTCATCAACTGACTCAACCTGAAAAAGTCTTGAGTCTCCTGTCTTGCCGTCCCTCAAAGTCACTTCCTTCATTGAATAGAAATGCTCAAATTCACCAGAAGCGCTTTCAACTTTCATATTACCCGCCACACCATGAGGCCCGCGGATAAAACCAACAATAAACTGTTCTGCCTGTTCTGTCATGAACTAGTCCAGGATTTCCAAGCTATAGCGTCTTCCATCCTTTGAGGAGGATGCGCTAAGAACAGTGCGCAAAGCCTTAGCAATACGGCCGTATTTACCGATCACCTTGCCAATATCACCCTGGGCAACACGAAGCTCCAATACAGGACCTCGTTCACCCTCGGTTTCTGTTACCGAGACTGCGCTGGGATCATCGACCAATGATTTAGCAATATATTCAATCAGGTCTTTTTCCATTCCCTGTTACTCCAGTACAGTTATTTGTTAAGGCCTTTTTCGCTGAAAAGTTTGCGGACTGTATCTGTAGGCTGCGCGCCGACACTAATCCAGTACTTCGCACGGTCTTCCTTTACAGTGAACTGCTCTCCTGCCGCGATTGGATCGTAAGTTCCAATCTCTTCGATTGTTGTGCCGTCACGAGGCTTGCGTGAATCCTGCACCACGATACGATAAGCAGGGCGCTTTTTCGTACCGAATTTCTTGAGTCTGATTTTGACCACTTTATCCTCCAAGGGCTTGTCTCCAAGTCCTAAATTTGATAGCAAAGATGCATTCTCTACAGAGCATAAAAACACTAGTGTAGAATGCTGAATATATTATTCTTTTATATACATTTAATCAAGATACAAACTTGTTTGTTCAACTCCTTTTTAACAGCCGTGTCTGCGTTACTGCGGAAACAGTGTCTGCGTTACTGCGGAAACAGTG
>CAZURC010000039.1:0-6440 GCA_964623405.1 uncultured Treponema sp. | reverse complement strand
TGCGTTACTGCGGAAACAGTGCATGCGTTACAGCGAAAGGCAAAGGCACTGTCTTACATCGCACTTATATGCTATAATAAATACAATTATACGAAGAATCCTTCAATGCCAAAAAAGATTGCAATCATTGCTTTTTTCTCTCTCGTCATGAGCACAGCCTCCGCTGTTCAGATTAACTTTCTGCTTAACGCCACGCCATCAGACGCAAACGGCAACAGCACGACGGTGGAAATTCCTGTTGAATTTGACGAGAAATGGTTTGACGCCACCAGTGGATTTGAGTACAGCCACAGCATAGCGCGGCTTGCCTGCATTCTTGCTGACTCATCATATACAGACGTGTCCTCTAACCCCGGCGGAAACTTCCTAAAGGAAAACTATCACAGACTTGGTGTAAAAGACAGTGCAATGGAATTTCATTATGACGTTGACTACTCAAACTCAATCTGGGGCAACGATCAGTGCGCATGCAGCTTTGCGTCCAAGGAAATAAAAGGCGCAGGAGGAAAGAAAAATCTTGTCTTTGCCGTCATAAGAGGAACTCCGCTAAACTCAAACGAATGGCTTTCAAATCTGAATATAAATGATGCGGGCGAGACACAGAACGAAATTCACAAAGGATTTGCGCTTGCCGCCTCTGTAGCGCACACACAACTTATCTCTTTTCTGCTCAGGCATAAGATTGACCCGACAGAATCATATATTCTGATTACAGGGCACAGCCGTGGAGCCGCAACAGCAAATGTGCTTTCTATGCTTCTGCTTGAGGACAACTTCTTCCAGAAAGGAACAATATACACCTACACTTTCGCATCTCCAAACACAACAACGGACAAGAATGCCCATGATGAGAAATACGGCTTCATCTGGAACATTGTAAACCCTGAGGATATTGTTCCTACAGTCCCGCTATACAGAGGAAAATGGCGCTTTACAAAATACGGCCACACAAAGGCATTCATAAGCGCATCAAGCGAAGGACAGGACACTTTCAAGAGCGTATATGAATCCAAAATAAATGAAATATACGAAAAGATTTCCGGACGCTCATACGCGCCTTTTACCACAGGTCCTCTTGTCCCTATCCTAATCACAAAGCTCTTTGAATCGCTTGCGTCCGATGTTGAAAAATACTACGGCGGCTTTTTGAACCTGCACAACAAATTCTCATTCGCAATGAAAAGACTCTTTCCGGACAAGGAGAACGAGGAAGGAGACGATACCCCAGACGATGTGAAGGAAGGCGGAGCCGCATCCTGGCTTTTAGAGTGGATGAACAGGAGAACAGACGGCAGAATTGACTACCTGAAGCTCGCATTCAACGACATGCACACAAACGATATCTATCTTTCATTCATGCTCTCATGCGATGAAGACAAAGTTTTCTCCACCGAAAATTACTCTGCGGTCATTGTAAAGGGAACCGAGGAGATTGCTGTCTTTGACACACAAGGAAACGTAAAAGCGCGGGCAATTGACGGAAAAATAAGATACTCAGACACAAGGCTTCCGGTCGTTCTTGTTCCGCTTGGAAGAAAAAGAATCTTTATCGCAAGTCCTGTCTCCGAAAGCTACAAGGTCTGCGTGACCGATGAGACCATTCTTCCAACTCCGTCGCCCGTCAAGGTGGAGTATTTTGACGCAGCTGGCGTTTTCATAGGAACGTCTGAAAAAATATATCTTTATCCAAAGACAGGGCGAGTCTATGAATTTGAGGCAGGAAAGGCAAGGATAGAAGAATTCAAACAAGGTGACCTTGAGATTAAGCGTGTAAAGATGAACAGGAAAGACGCAAGGAATGTTGTGGACACCGCCCGCTTAAAGCCTCAGCGCGCATTCAATATCATGCCGGAGCTTTACACAGACACGAACTGGAATCTAGGTGCCGGACTGCATTTCGGCTGTCCGCTAGTCTATGGCTCTTTTTTAACTTCATTCGGGCTTACCCGTTTTGGGAAAGCGGCTGAGCTGACTCCCGGAATTGGAACCCAGCTGAGCATCTTTGCGAACATAAAGCTTGAGAACGAGGCTTTTATACGCTGCCTGTGGCTAGACCAGAATGACGATGATGACGACTTGTTCAATATAGTGCCAAGCTGCAGGGCCTCGCTTTCAATCAAGACAATAGGAAGACTGACTCTGTTCACAGCGGGGCTTTTTGACTTCAAGATAGACGGCTTCAACAACGAGGCTTTTGACACCGCCGTAATGGAGCGCACAATCTCCACATTCAAGATTTCAGACAAAGTGAGAGTCTCTCCCAGTATTCAGTTTGGCGTGAGGTTCTAACGATTCAAGATCATGTCATAAAAAAAAAACTCCGCCGAAGCGGAGTTTTTTCAAAGCGGTTAATTAAAAACTATTTCAACTCGCTGAAATATTTGATTGTGCGTACCATCTGAGATGTGTAAGAGTTCTCGTTGTCATACCAAGAAACAACCTGAACTTCCCAAAGGCCATCTGCGACTTTGTTTACCATTGTCTGTGTTGAATCGAAGAGTGAGCCGTAGCGCATTCCGATTACATCTGAGGAAACAATCTGATCCTCGTTGTAACCGAATGTCTCTGGGTCGCTTGCAGCTTTCATTGCAGCATTAACATCCTCTTTTGTAACATTGTCTTTCTTAACAACTGCTGTCAATATTGTTGTTGAGCCTGTCGGAACTGGAACGCGCTGAGCAGAGCCAATCAATTTTCCATTCAACTCTGGAATTACAAGACCAATAGCCTTTGCAGCTCCTGTTGAGTTCGGAACGATGTTTGCAGCGCCTGCGCGTGAGCGGCGGAGATCACCTTTGCGCTGAGGACCGTCAAGAATCATCTGGTCACCAGTGTAAGCGTGGATTGTAACCATGATTCCGCTTTCGATTGGAGCGAAGTCATTAAGAGCCTTTGCCATTGGAGCCAGGCAGTTTGTTGTGCAAGATGCCGCAGAAATAACTGTGTCGCTTGGCTTAAGAGTCTTGTGATTTACATTGTAAACGATTGTAGGAAGGTCGTTTCCGGCAGGAGCAGAAATTACAACTTTTCTTGCTCCAGCCTTTACGTGCTCTTCTGACTTTGCCTTTGACGTGTAGAATCCTGTGCACTCAAGAACAACATCAACGCCGATTTTTCCCCACGGCGGAAGATTTGCAGCATCCGGGCCCTTGCACTTGTAGATTACAATCTTTTTTCCGTCAACTGTGATGTAGTTGTCCTCGCCTTCTCCATCGTGAGCTGTTACTGTGTGCTTGTTCTCGCCGATTCTTCCAGCGTATCCACCCTGTGCTGTGTCATATTTCAAAAGATGTGCAAGCATTGTCGGGCTTGTAAGATCATTGATAGCTACAACCTCATAGCCATCAGCTGCAAACATCTGGCGGAAAGCCAAACGACCGATACGGCCGAAACCGTTAATAGCAACTTTTACTGCCATTTTTTCTATTCTCCTAAAAATAAAATTCAATCAATTATTGATGCCTTTAAAATAATGGATTTTAAGCAAATAGTCTATAAAAACACATATAAAAAATCATTCAAACAGACTTGCTATCTCGTCCTTATAGAGCTCTTCGATCCTATAGCGCATTATCTCCTGCTTTGCGCTCAGCTCACGGCCCACCTCAAAACTTTTTGGAAGAAGAACAAACTTAAATATTTTCTCGCAAGGCTTAAATCCATTTTCCATGCAGACAAGGGATGCGACAGTCTTCTCAAACATTTTTTTTATCTCTGGTGTTTTCAGAAGCTCCTCGTACGAAGAGAATACTATCTTCTCCTGCGCGGCGAATTCCTCCACGGCTTCCTTTGAAGGAACGATGAGAGCGCCGAGATACTTTTTATCCTGCCCCGTAACCATGGCGGATTCAACTAGATTGCTTGTACAAATTTCTGCCTCTATCGGAGCCGGCTCCACATTCTCTCCGCCAAAAAGCACAATAGTGTCCTTTGCCCTGCCCACAATCTTAAGCTCATTGTCCCACGTGCGGATTCCAATATCTCCTGTATTGAACCATCCGTCCTCGTCAATCGCCTTTGCCGTAAGATCAGGCCGCTTGTAATAGCCTTTCATCACCTGAGCGGAACGAACTAGAATAAGGCCTTTCTCTCCAGGAGGAAGCGGATTGTTGTCTACAATAACGCCGTGCTCTTCCTTTAATATCTTGACCTCAAAAGTAGGGAAAATTGCGCCGACACAGCCAGGCCGCGCCTCATAAGGATTGCGGAATGATATAACAGGACATGTTTCTGTAAGACCATATCCCTCAAGAAGATTGAGCCCGACAGCGCGGTAAAAATCATCTATTTCCTTAGGCAATGCGCCACCGCCGCTTATAGCAATGTCCAGGTTTCCTCCGAACTTTGCACGAAGCTTCCTGAACACAAGAATGTCTCCAAGCTTATGCACGGGCCAGAGCGCAACGAAAGGAAGGACTCCTGCGAAAAAATCCAGCACACGGCTTCTTTTCTTTATCCTGCACACATGTCCCGTAACCTTATCTTTATAATCAGCATAGAAGCCGCCCGCTTTTACAAAGAAATTGAACAGGACAGAGGAAATGCCTCCTTTTTTCTTTATGGCTTTTTTCACACCTTTCGCAAGAGACTCCCACAGGCGCGGAACTCCGCACATCCAGTTAGGCTTTATCGCAGCAAAGTCTGCAAGGAGGATTTGCCCCACAGGCTTTGAGTAGGCAATGCCGTTCTTAAAATAAGGTGCAACGTACTGTATAAGGCGCTCAAACGTGTGCCAGACAGGAAGAACAGAAAGCCACATATAGCCGGGCTTTGTAGGGAAAAAGTTGTCAACAACCGAAAGCTGGGTCATATAATTGCCATGTGTAAGCATTACGCCCTTTGGAGTTCCTGTAGTGCCGGAAGTAAATATAATAGTCGCAGTGTCATCTCCCTGTATGCTCTGCATCCCGTCCTCAATTTCCTTCTTTATATTCTCTTTGTCTACGCTGAATTCTGCACGAGCCTCTTCCAGCAGAGAGTTGAAATAGAAACATTCAATTCCGGATTCCTCTGCTTTTTTTTGAACTCCGGCATCAGCCAAGTTAAACAGGACAGCCGTTTTTAAAAGAGGAACTTCACTCGCATTTTCAAGAACTTTCTCCAGTTGTCTTGTATTCTCAAAAAAAGCGAAGCGGCAGTCCGCAAAAGATATGATAAACCGGATTTCGCTCGCCATAGAGTCGCATCCACGAGGAACATCGGCCGCACCGATGCTTAAAAGCGCATAATCGGTCAAGAGCCACTGACGGCAGTTATCTGAAATAATAGCCACATTGTCGCCCTTGCTGATTCCCATTTTCTTGAATTTATGGGCAAGCGCAAGGACATCGTTGTAAACGCTAGAATAAGAATAATACTCAAAGACTCCGTTACTGTTCTTTGAGGCCTGCAAAGTAAGCTCCGGAACCTCCTCCGCCCTCTCCTTTATCAAGAGCGGGAGATTTTTCGGAACTTTTTGGAATGTGTAGTGCTTCATAAGCGCTCCGGTAAAAATTATGTTATTTAAATAATATCATACAATGGAGCGCAATGCAAAAATGTATTACTTCGTGCTGTCGTCACTGGTTGTCGCCTTGTGACGTGTGTCAAAATATCCGCCATCCTCAAGATAGCGCCGGCGTGTCATAATCAAGCTTATAAGCTCATGGTACATGTTAAAGTCAATCTCAAGAGCCATAGGAAGGAGAAAAAACTCCGTCTCGTCACAGTAGCGCTCGATAAAATGCGGATCTGTAACATAGCCAAGAGAAATCATATTGCTTATTCTATCAGCGCATTTGAGGATTTTTGCCTTCTGGCTTCCCTCATTCAAAATTCTCTGAAGAAAGTCTTTTTTGCTTTCGCTCTCACGCCTTGTAACCTCTAGGACAAGTTTCAAGACTTCGGGGCCGTCAGAATCTGCATTTGCAATAAGATTCTTGTCAAAATTTGGAATATCCTCAACCGTATCGTGCACAATGCTTGCCTTTAAGAGAATTGAATCGATATAGCCGTAGTCAATCAGAATTGCAAGCGTGTCCATCTGGTGACGGAACATGTTGCCGCCCGCATGCCGCGCCTTTCCAATCAGTCCTGTCGCAATCTGCATATAAGGAGCCAGGATGATGTTTTTAAGTTCCAGAGCTTCCTTATTGCCCATTTTCTCAGGCTTTTCAGTTTTCATCTCAAATTTCAACGCCATACCTTCCTCCTTGCACCGCTTTCATGCTACTTCAACTCCACAACGTAGCCTTCGAGCTTTTCAATCCGCCGCTTGATTTCGGCAAGCTTGTCGCGCTCGGCCTGGACGACTTCGGCTGGAGCGTGCTGGCCAAATTTTCCGGCGAGCTTCGCTTCAATGCGCTCCGCGTCCTTTTTGCCTGCCTCCAAGTCTTTTGTAAAGTGCTTTAGAAGCTGGTCTTTATTAACATTATCGTCAAGAAGAATGAAAGCCTCAAATC
>CAZURC010000038.1:0-14974 GCA_964623405.1 uncultured Treponema sp. | reverse complement strand
TTTCCAGTTTTCCGCAAAGGCTTTTGCGTTTTCCTGCTGTTCTGTCTGTGTCATAGTTCTATTTTAACATAGAAAAAGAAAAACGATAAACCTTTGCACTAAGCGCAAAGCAATATATTCTATAAGAATTAGTCGGGTAGCCAGGATTCTTGTGTCGAATCCGAAATCACGTAACGGTAAACATCTGCTCTTTATGCATAGCAACTTATTCACCTGCATAAGAATTTTTCGGGTAGCCCGGATTCCTGGGTCGAATCCGTTTCTCTCACTGGATGAACACCCTCTGTACGCATAACACTTTATTCACTTGCAATTATTTTCGGGTAGCCCGGATTCGAACCGGGGACCTCTACGTCCCGAACGTAGCGCGCTACCAGCTGCGCTATTACCCGTATTCAGGAGACTCTCAGAAACTGGCGTTTCCAAGCATTTCCTTTAACTAAAAAAAGCCTTCCACAAGGGGAAGGCTAGACGCGAGCAGCGGGGCTCGAACCCGCGATCTCCGGCGTGACAGGCCAGCGCGATAACCAACTTCGCTATGCCCGCGTGATGTTGTTATATTATCAAAACCCTGAACTTGGGTCAATAGCAATTATAAAAAAAACAGCTAAAGATGTCTCATTCTTGCAAGCACAAGCCTCATTGAGTCTCTGCTTTTCCGCTCAATTGACACCATAACGCCCTGAATGATAAAATTATATTATTATCTATTAAAAGGCATTCGCCTCAAATCATATAAGGATGTTTTTACCATGAAAAAAACAATGCTCTTCGTCGGCTCAGTAATCGTTCTGATTCTCTCTGCCATCACTTTTATCTTTATTCCAGCAATGGCAGGCGGCATTAGCCAGGACTCTCTTGTATTTGGCAAATACGGAAACAAAAAGATTGAATACAAGCCTGGCACTGAATTTGCAAACGCTGTCTCAAACTATACGGAAATGTACAGGAGGCAGGGAGTAGATCTTAAGGAGACTGATTACTACTACATCTACAATTACGCCTTTGTCTCTGCTGTGCAGGCAGTCGCATATTCGCAGGCTGTAAAAAAATCTGGCTGGGCTCCTTCTACGGAGGCGATAGCACGCCAGATGTATCCTTACTTTGCAGATGAGAACGGCAACTACTCAACAGAGATTTTCAACTCTGTAAGCGAGGCGGAAAAGGACAACCTTAGATCAGAGCTTGCGCGTGGTCTTGTATGGAGCCGCTACAGCGAGGATTTGCTTGGAAGCCAGTCGGAATACAGCGGGCATACTCTTTACGGCCTTAAGAAGTCCAGCGCAGAAATGGAATTTCTTGAGAGCATGACATCAACTAAGCGCTCTTTCGACATGGCTGTATTCGAGAAGTCATCTTACCCTGAATCCGAAGTAAAGGCCTATGGTACAGAGAACAAGGACAAGTTCGTCAAGTACAATCTTTCTGTAATCACTGTAAAAGACCAGTCAAAGGCAAAATCAATCCTAAATCAGCTGAAAAACGAGGAGATAACTTTTGAGGATGCGGTGTCTGAGTATTCGGACAAGGCTTACTCTGAAGCCGATGGCAAGCTTTCCTCAGGCTACGGATACCAGGTCTCCAACATTGTGCAGAATGAAGATGACGCGGCAAAGATTTTCGCGCTTGAGCCTAACGGATTGAGCGAAGTTGTGCAGACTACAGCCGGCTACTCAATCTTTCACAACGACCTTGTCGCCGAGGAGCCAGACTTTACAGACAAGGATGTAATCTCTGTTGTGCGCCAGTATATAAACGACAATGAGACAACAAAAATCGAAGACTACTATATTGCGGAAGCAAAGAAACTCGCAGAGGATGCCGCAGGAAAGAGCCTTGAGAACGCGGCGCAGAGCGCAGGCGCAAAATATGTAAGCGTTCCTTCATTCGCTCTTAACTATGAGGGCTCATCTCTTATCGGGACTCTTCCAGAGGAAATCACAAGCCTGTCTGGAGCCTCCTCAAACGAGAACTTTCTCCAGACTGCGTTCAGCCTAAAGACTGGAGACGTTTCTGAGCCGGTTGTTGTAGGAGACTCTGTAGTAGTGCTTAAGCTTGTAAGCGAGCAGAAAGACATCCTGACCGATGAGCAGAAAGACAATATTGCAAAAGAGCTTGCAAGCATTGATGAAAGCGCCTCTCAGTCAACCCTGCTATCCAGCAGCAAAGTAAAGAACAATGTTGCTGATGTGTTCTTCAACAAGATAATGAAAAACAACTAAGACATTGGGAAATATTGATTCAGGTCTCCAAGACCACGGGAAGCCCTGTCTGGTTCAAGCCGGGCAGGGCTTCTCTGTTTTTTATAAAGGAAGATTTCTCTATTCAAAATACGCACCTCAAAAGACAATTCTGCAGCTTATCAGCAGCCTAAAGATTCTTCCAGGAACACTTCTTGTAATCTCTTCCCCTGCCCTTTGGCATGGACTTGACGAGCTGCTTAAGAAGCTTCCGCAAGACTGCTTTGTCCTGGCAGTGGAGGCAGACAAGGAGCTCTATGACTTCTCAAGACAAAGACTGAAGTCCCTGGCAGAAGACAATCCAGAAATCAATAAAAGCCTTATATTCATTCCGCCGGAAAAGCTCCCCTACATTGTAAACATCGTGCTTGGCCAGGAGGAAGGCATACCAGGCGGGAATGCTCAAGGCAGGATGCCTCCTGTATACAGCTTCCGCAGAGCCGTCTACATGGAATTCTCTGGAGGCGCTTCGCTCAATGAGACTGTTTATAAAAGAATCGCTTTCCAGGTGCAGAGCGCAATCGGCTCATTCTGGAAAAACCGGCTCACGCTCACAAGGCTAGGCCGTCTGTACACAAGGAATCTCTTTAAGAACCTCGCCAGGCTCCCGCGCTCAATAGACTTCTCCTGCTTTATAAAGAAAATTGAAAAGCCCATCTTTATCTTTGGAGCGGGAGAAAGCGCGGTAAATACGCTGAGAATCATCTCAAAGGACAGCCTTAAAAAATGCTTTGTGCTTTGCGTTGATGCGGCTCTTCCTGTTTTGAGCGCATTTAGAATTGTCCCGGACGCAGTTGCCGCAGTTGAATCCCAGCTTGCGATTGAAAAAGCTTACATCGGGAACGCGCATTTAACCCCGCTGATTTTCGCTGACTTGTCGTCGCGCCCAAGCGTTTTGCGCCACGCAGAAAAAGGCCTCTGCTTCTTTGCCTCGGATTTCACAAAGGCGGGCTTTCTGGATAGCCTTAAGAGCATGGATTTCTTTCCCAAATCACTTCCTGCCTTAGGCTCTGTCGGGCTTACAGCATCATACATTGCTCTTCTTCTGCGCAAGAATGAAAGCACTCCGGTCTTCGCAAGCGGTCTTGACTTTGACTTTTCGCTTGGAAAGACCCATGCGCAGAATGCTCCGGCGCATATTGCGCGCCTTATAAAGACAAGCAGGCTCCTAGACATAGCGGACTACAATGCGGCTTTCAGGAACGGAGCTAATAAAATAGGAAAGATTAACGGAAAAGATTTTTATACAGATATATCGCTCTCCGCCTATGCTGAAAGCTTTAGGGACACGTTTTCCCGCGCAAGGAACTTCTTTAACTGCTCAGAATCAGGACTTGATATAGGACTTCCATTCGCTGGCCCAGAGCAAGTCAATGAGCTTTTAAGTAAAAGCGCGGCAAAAGACAATGACATCAGCTTTAAGACAGAAAAAAGCAGAAGAGGGGTCATTGAATACCTGAATGAGGAGGAAACTGCTCTTAAAGAGATAAAGACCCTGCTGTCAAAAGGAAGAACGCAGAATGAGACGCAGCAGGATTTTGACAAAAATCTTGAGACCCTGATTTCCTGCCGCGAGTATCTGTTTCTGCATTTTCCAGACGGCTACAAGTGCGACATAAAAAACCTGAGCTTCCTAAAAAGGGTGAGAAGTGAAATTGACTTCTTCCTAAAGGATATAAGGATCTCGCTCAGGCTATTGCAAGAAAAGAGCTAGTCCTCTTTTTCCTTAAGAACCGCAAGGAAAGCGCTCTGAGGAAGCTCGACATTTCCAACCATCTTCATTCGCTTCTTGCCTTCCTTCTGTTTTTCCAGAAGCTTGCGCTTACGTGTGATGTCGCCTCCATAGCATTTTGCAAGAACGTCCTTGCGAACAGGATTTACAGTCTCACGGGCTATTATCTGGCTTCCGATTGCGCCTTGTATCGCAATCTTGAACTGCTGGCGCGAAATCTCATCCTTGAGACGCTCGCACACTTTTCTCGCGCGCGCGACTGCCCCAGGCCTGTACGCGAGGAATGAAAGAGCATCGACAGGCTTTGAGTTTAAGAGAATGTCAACTTTTACGAGATCTGTCGGGCGGTACTCAATCAGCTCGTAGTCAAAGCTCGCATATCCGCGGCTATAGCTTTTTAGCTTGTCATAAAAATCAAAAAGGACTTCAGAAAGCGGCATCTCGTAGGAAAGCTCCACCCGCTTCTCATCAAGATATGTCATATTCTTCTGCTCGCCGCGTTTCTCTGTGCAGAGATTCATGATTGCTCCGATATACTCGCTCGGTGTTATAATTGACGCGCTTATATAAGGCTCTCTCGCCTCTTTTATCTTTGTCTCTGGAAATTCTGTCGGGTTGTCAACAATAATCTCGTCTCCGTTCGTGAGAGTGCACCTGTATTCAACAGAAGGCGATGTGAATATGACAGACTGGTCATAGTCTCTCTCAAGTCTCTCCTGGATAATCTCAAGATGCAAAAGACCCAGGAAACCGCATCTAAAGCCGTTCCCCAGAGCAATCGAGTTGTCCTTGTCGTAGGTCAGCGAGGCGTCATTCAACTTGAGCTTCTCCATGCTGTCCTTGAGCTCCTCATAGTCATTGGAGTCCATAGGATAGATTGAAGAGAAAACAACCGGCTTTACTTCCTTAAAGCCCGGAAGCGGTGCTGAGGCAGGATCAGAGGCAAGTGTTACAGTGTCGCCGACTCTTACATCGCTAACAGTCTTGCAGCCAGCCACTATATATCCAACATCACCAGCCTCAAGATACTGCGTCTCCTCATAGTTAATCTTGAAAATCCCGATCTGCTCAACCTTGTAGTCCGCGGAATTTGACATAAAGCGGATTACGTCCCCCTTATGTATTCTGCCTTCCTTTACGCGTATATGTATCACGACTCCGCGGTACTCATCATAATGGCAGTCAAAGATAAGAGCCTGCGCCTTTCCCTCCGGATTTCCATCCGGCGGCGGAAACTTTGTCACGATGGCTTCCATGAGCTCGTCAATTCCTTCTCCTGTCTTTGCGCTCACAAGAACTGCGTCATCAGGATCTAGTCCAAGATCATGCTCAATCTGCTTCTTTACAGCAGGAATATCCGCTGAAGGCAAATCAATCTTATTTATGACAGGCACTATAGTAAGATCATGCTCCATCGCCATGTAAAGATTGGAGACTGTCTGGCTTTCTACTCCCTGGCTTGCGTCAACAAGTATAAGAGCGCCTTCACAGGAGGCTATGGCGCGGGAGACTTCGTATGAAAAATCAACATGGCCTGGAGTATCAACAAAGTTCAGCTCATAGTCATGGCCGTCTTTCGCATGGTAAGGAATTGTGACAGCCTGGCTTTTTATTGTTATTCCCCTTTCCCTCTCAATATCCATGTTGTCGAGAATCTGGTTTGTCATCTGTCTTTCATCGATTATCTTTGCCTTTTGAATAAGGCGGTCGGACAGTGTGGATTTTCCATGGTCAATATGCGCGACAATACAGAAGTTGCGCTTGTATTTCATTTCGGTCATTTTATCTTCCCATAAAAAGTCAAGAAGAAAGTTTCAACTTTCGATTGGCTTTTTAAGCGTTTCTGCAATGAAATGAAGAAACGCAGTATATAAGCAAGTTTGCAACGCAAACTTGGCAAGATAAAAACTGACGCGATTTCAGGCAGTTTTTATCTTAAATTCCTTAATTAAAAATAGTTCGGACTGTCAAGAGGCGCGGCTATGCCTACGCTTATGTCCAAATACCCTTTCTTTCGGTTCTTAGCATAGATTTCCGCATAAAGAGCAGTGTTGTCGTTATTGAAAGAGATGTTCTTTATTTCCACAGGATCGCTCTCTGAAAAACCCGACTCATCAGCGATTGAGCCTTTTATAACTTCTGAAATCTGATACTTGCGCCTGCCCTCAGAGAGAGGATCCATCCTCATTCCGAATATCGCGGCAAAGGAGCTTGAGACAACGTCATTTCTATAGAACGTATATCCCGGATTTAGAGGCCTTGAAGAAACATAGATTTTTACAGTCTTTTCACTCTCCTCGCCCCGGACATATCCTACATTGATGATATAGCCAGCCGTAATTCCAAGCATTTTCTTCTGCAAATCCTCAAGGGTTCTTATCGGAGTTCCTTCAATATCTGTTACAAGATCTCCAGAGCGTAGCCCTGCCCTGTAGGCATTCCCGCCAGGCATTACATAGCTAAGCTCAACTCCAAGATCCTTGCCTCCGACTCTTCTTGTTCTTCCGTTGGCTTCTATCCAGCTGTGGTCGTACTTTCCGCCGGCAGCAAGGACAGGAAGCTCCGCCTTTAAATACTCAACAGGAATCGCAAAGTTAAGCCCCGAATACTGCAGCATTCCCGCGAAAACAACAGCCTGGACATTGCCGTTCTCATCAACACAAGGTCCACCGGAGTTTCCGGAATTCACAGCCGCATCTATCTGCATGACAGGCCCCGCGCTGAACAGGGAGCGGTCGCTTGCGCTTACAATTCCGCTTGTCAATGTGCGCTCAAGTCCTACAGGCGAGCCGATGCAGTACACCTTGTCGCCTACCTCAAGGCTTCCGCTGGAGCCAAGAGCAAACACATAAGGCGCATCAACTTCTGTTTTAAGAACAGCAAGATCAACGCTGCTGTCCCATCCGATAACCTTTGCGGGGATTCTCGTCTCTGAATCCTCAGCAAGCTTTATATAAAGCCGCGCAAACCCCTCGTACTTAGGATTAACGAGGTCTGCGATAACATGATGGTTTGTAACAATATATCCATCCTTTGAGATAAAAAATCCAGAGCCTATCACACGGTCGGCATAGCCCATTCCGTTCTCAACTTTTATTCCCTTGTCAACCCAGACTGTAACAGTGCCTTTTATAAGCTCGCTGACTTTTGCGGCTGTAGATGAAGGCTGTGCGCCAAAAGAGCCAATCTTCTCCATGCAGAGCCTTGTAAGCTCATCCGTAGATTTCTCCAGCGAAGACAGCTGAGGATAGCCAAGATACTCAAGCGCAAACGCAAAGCGCCTGGCCTCAAGCCAGTTCTCCTCCTCAATGGCTTTCTTATAAGACTCAACGACTTTCTCTGCGCAATAGTCCAAAGTTTTCTCATCGTTCAAAAGAAATGCGCGCCAGTAGGCCTGGACAACATCTTTCTGTGAAAGCTCCTCAATCCGCTTGATTTCCTCTCTGCGCACATCCTCAATTGTGTAATCCGGCTGCTCATAGACTTTCTGAGCCTCTCTTACTGAGCCGCACCCTGATGCGAGGCAAAGGCACAGAGCCATGCAGCATACAGAAAAGCTTTGAATCAAGCTTTTTCTGCCCATATTCAGCTGTTTTTTATTCATAATATCCATTCTTATCATTTTAATACGTCTTCAACCTTCTCTTCTGGGATTTGCTCGTGCGGAAGAATTCTTGCAAAGACATACTGCCCTATTCTTATCGCCATCATTCTTCTTGAGTTGTTTTCTACTATAGTAGAAACACCTTGAGTTGAGTTCTGGTTAACATTTTTTATGACTTTTTCAGCGTCATCCTTCTCTCCAGCCTCTCCAATCCAGTAAACATCATAATCCACAGACTTGACGACAGCGCTTTCTATGCCGTTCTCCGACACGCTTACAGGCACACCGTCTATTGAGCGCACAGCCACAAGGGAGCTGTCATGAGGAATGTAGAATGATGACTCCTCCTCCACAGAGCCGTCTGCTCCTTCAGGAAACTTCTCATAGCGGACATCCCATTTGCCATCGCCGTCCTGATCCCAAAGGACAACCTTTCCAAGCCCCTTTGTATATTCTTCCATATAGTCAGGAACTGTGTCGCCATTTCTGTCAACTTGAACTGTCTTTATATAGAATCCCGTACCGCTTGAGCCTTGCCCGAACAAGTTTGTCATAATCTGAAGCTCGTCATTTTCCGAGATATAATCGTGGCTTGAGCTCCTGTCAAACCCGTAGGTCTCTGTTGTCTCAAAAAGACCGTCGCCATCCATATCCACAGTCCTGAATGACGGAAGCCCGTCCTGAAACATGGTCTGCGCATACATGTTGCCGTCTGCGTAATAGCGGGCAATCTGAGCCTTTCCGTCAAGCAAACTGACACGGATTAACGCATTTTTTCTTTCTTTTGAAGGCATCTCATAGCTTGAGGCATAAGCCATAAGCTCCTCTCCCGAAATTTCAGGCGGGCTTTCCAAAGGAGAAGGAACAAAGAAATCAACACCGAGAGCCTCTTTTATAGAGCCGTCTGGAGCTATAGAGAACGGGCTCCACAAAAGCTCCTCCGCGACAAGGTTGAACGCAAGCCTAAAGTCCTCCGCTCCTTTCTCGCCTTTATAGACTACCCTGCTCACAGACGGCCATGAGCCATACTCAATATCAAGAGCCCCGTCAGTCAGATGGACTAGATAAGGAGAGCCAAAGTCACATTCCGCGCTCCACTCCTCAAGGTCATCCTGATTGCTGTCATAGGTTATTTTCTGAGGCCGGCCGCGCGAATACTCAATAGCAAGGTTATAAATCAAATCCCCGTCTGTATCCACAAGCAACGTTCCGTCATATTGGTTCAGGTACTCGCCGAACTCACGGACAGTCTCCTCCCCGCTCAATGACCTTGCAAACTGCACAAGAACAGAATAGTCTACGGACTCATCAGAGAACTGATAGAAGTAATCCAGCGCATCCGTCTCGCTCATAAGGCCGGTCTCGCGGTCAATAGCCGCAACGGCATAGAGAGGAGACCTTAGATTTCTCGCATTGAACGATTTAAGCATTCTCACCTTGTCCTCACCCTCCGCAAAAAGGGCGGCATAAATCTCAAGGTCGCTGGACGGATTCTTATAAGATGAGAAAGAAGCTAAAAATGAGTCCGAGAGCTTTGCGTTCTCCTCGTTTCTTCCTCCTAGACTGTATTCATAGCGGAAAAAAAGCTCCGGGAAGCGCTTGTCTTCGGGGTAGACACGGCGGGCGGCATCGATTCTGTTTCTAGCCTTCTCTATCCCGTCATGCCCTCCTATATTGTAATAGGCTTTCGCGCGGATATATTCAGCGTCGGCAGAGTAGACAAACGGGTCTCCGTCAAGGACAGCGAGCGCCTGGTCAAACTCCCTTGTAGCGCAGAGAATGTCCGCATAGAAAACACGGGCGCTATCCTTGTTGTAATCAACCCAGACGGCAGAAGACAGAGCATTCTGTATAAGAGGGATAATATTGTACTTGGGAATCCCCATCGCGTTTCTTGAGACTGCGCGTATATACCAGAGATCAGGGATTGTGCTGTCGTAAGAAAGACCCAGCTCAGCGCTTGAGTCGGCAGACTGCCAGTTTTTATCCGCCGCATACTGCTCAGAAAGCTTTAAATAACGGATAGCTGTTTTTCTGTTCGCGGCAGAAGCGGAGTTCTGTGCGCATAGAAGTGAAGAGCTAAAGGCTAAGAGAAAAAGAAACAGAAGGCTTTTTCTTGCAGATAAAAACATATCTATATTCTACAGTCTTTTTAATCAAAAAAAAAGACCTTCCGCTTAAGCGGAAGGTCTGTTATGCTATCGGCACAAGCCAAAAGCTATAATACTAGCGTGCAGGAGCAACAGTAATTACCTCTGACTCAGCAGGTGTAAGTATTGTCACATTCGGTCCCAGGTCAATATCCTTTACACGGAACACATCGCCGATGTTGATTTTTGACACATCAATAACAATGCGCGCCGGCAAGTCCTTAGGAAGAGCCTTTACCTTAATCTCAGGAACATGCTTTACCATAAAGCCTCCCTTGAGAACACCAGCCGCTGTTCCTGTATACTGAAGCTTGTACTGGCGGGTAACAGGCTTCTTGTTGCTTACTGCAAAGAAATCCGCATGGAGGACAGCATCCTTGATGATGTTGTATTCTGTGTCGCGGATAAAGGCGTCATAAGCCTTGCCGTCAACCTTTAGAGTGACAAGAGTTGTCGCTGTGATGTTGCGCCAAACCTTGTTAAACTGGACTGCATCAACTGTAATAGAAGTAGCCTTTCCTGCCTCATCGTAAACAACTGCCGGAATCTTTCCCGCCGCGCGAAGCGTTTTAGCGGCTTTCTTTCCTGTCTCTGTGCGTGTTGATGCATCAATTACCAACTGTTCCATTTTATAGAACTCCTTAATTTTGAGAAGTCTTCAGGGCAAGCTAAACGCAGGCTCTGCCAGCCTCTCTTAATTTTTTACAGCAATCTACATTGCCTAAGAGCTTAATAATATCAAAAACAAGGCTCAGCATCAACTCCCGCCTTGATCAGCAGCCTGCACAGAAATCACTTCCTCTTATGCCGCCTAAACGCTATATTTACCGCATGAATACACAGACACTTTCATTCTGGTCCTGCATTGTGGCAGCGGCGCAGGGATTATTAAGCTTCGCCTCCCCCTGTGTGCTCCCTCTCCTGCCAGTTTATCTTTCCTATCTTTCAGGCGGAGCTGAGGCAGATAAAAACTGGGCTGCTTCCAGAAGCAGGACAAGGCTTGCTGTAAACTCTCTTTTCTTTGCGCTCGGTATTGGAGTCACATTCCTCGTGCTGGGACTTGGCGCTTCCTCGCTAGGAAAATTTGTTTTTAAGAGCCGCGCAATTTTTATGGCTTTAGGCGGAGTTCTGATAGTATTTTTTGGAGCACTGCAGCTCGGTTTTTTGGGAGCAAGCTTTTTCCAAAGAGAAAAGCGCCTTGCCTTCAATACCTCAAGGATAAAGGCGTCGCCGGTTACAGCCTTTGCACTAGGATTTGTATTCAGCTTCTCCTGGACACCGTGCGTAGGTCCCGCGCTGGCTTCTATTCTTGTAATGGCGGCAAACGCGCAGCAAAAATCAGAAGGAATGGCTTTAATTTTCTGCTACACAATAGGATTTGCAATTCCTTTCATAGCATCAGGGATTTTTGCCTCCTCAATTCTAGGATTCCTAAAGCCCCGCAAGAATCTTGTAAAATGGACCTCAAGAATTGGCGGAGCAATACTGATTGCGGCAGGAACCTTTATGGCGGTTAGTGGAATTATCCAGATGCATAGCGCTAGGCAAGAAAATCAGGAGAAAGAAGATTCTTCTGCAAAAGCCGCGCAAACAGAGGAGACAGGCTCTGAGTCCCCTGCTGACACAAGGTTTCCTCCGCCTAAAGACTTCTCGCTCCTTGACCAGAACGGAATGCAATGGACTCTTTCTGAGCTAAAGGGAAAAGTCGTTATCTTGAACTTCTGGGCAACATGGTGCCCTCCATGCCGTCAGGAAATGCCTGGCTTCCAGCAAGTATATGACGATTTAATAGACAGCGGAAATGATGATGTCTTTATTCTTGGAGTCGCCTCGCCCAACTTTTACCGCGAGAAAGACTTGCCGGACATCGTTAGGTTTCTGCGCGCAAATAATTATACCTATCCATGCCTAATGGACTTTGATGGAATCGTCTCCGGCGACTATTATGTCTCGGCATATCCTATGACATACCTAATAAACAGGGAAGGCAAGACACAGAACGTGATAATCGGCGCAATAACAAGGCAAAGGCTTGAAAAGCTGATAAAAGAAGCGCTGTAATAATACACACCGGCAAGACGACAGAGCTTAATCACTTTCTCACCACAAACGGTGAACTGAACGCTTCCATGCTGCTCTTGCGGCTTGTGCTGTTTTTGTTCAGGCTGGTTATGGCCGCAAGACAGAATTTCTCGCCCTCCTCCTCAAGCGCAAAGCTGTCCGGCAAAAAGAACTCAAGTCTCTTCGGAGTGTTTATATATGGCATCGGAAGCGAAATCCACTCCTCGCGGGGAGCAAAAATGCCGTCCTCAATTACAGGCGCAAGGAAAAGTCCGCACACATCGCCGCCAATCTTCAAGTGGCTTCCCGTCACCATAACCGGCCGGTTCTGATAAATCACATTTTCCTCAGCTTCATTCAGCGCACTGGCAAAGCTCATTTTTACTTCGCTGATTTGCATCGGAGACGACTCAAGCGAAACATGCGACACGGAAAGATTCTTCACCGCGTTTTCCGCGCGCTTTGACGGCACAAACGAAAGCTTAAAATGCGAGGCGACTTCCTGCGGCGTCATTCCAGCATCCACGTGTCCTTCAACACGCAGACCGAGAGCTCCCATTCCAAGCATATCAACTGCGTAGCCTTGAGCGATGTAGTCCGGAATTTCGTCCGCGATATAGCGTGCCACGGTAATCATCAGCTGCTCGCTAATTCCAGGATTTTTCTTTTGAATACTCTCTATGATTTGCTCAATAGAAATCGTTTTCCTCTTGATTTTCCCGTAAGTGCCAAGACTATTTCCGTCGCCGTCCGTCAGGTTGGACTTGTAGAGCGACACAACAAGCCTTTTCTTTATAATGTGATTAAAATCTCCCATAGCTTCTCCTGCGATTTTCTACCATAAAAAAGTATACCGCTTATTAGCTAAAAACACCACCGCTTTGTAACTAATAAGTAAATCACTGAGTAACTAATCATTGACTTGCTCAGTAATTAGCAAGCATATAGCTTAGTAATGTAGTAATCACACAGCTTATTAGTCTAATAATCAGTCCACTTAGTAACCTAATAAGCAGCAACTGATACGGAGACATCACACAATGCTCAATGGAAGCAAAAAGGGATGATACACGGAATATAAAGAGAACAAACAATGGAAGAAACAGGAACGGAAACTATGCTATACACAGACTGTAGATTGCTATGCAACAAGTAGCAAACAATCAAGGACACATGCGCTACACATTACCTTGTCTTTATATACTCAATCTGCCCATGCGGAAAAAGAGAAACACCGCTTGCTTTCTCAAAATCCGACGGCTCTTTGGCAAACGTACAAGAAAATAATCCAAGCCGGCAAAGAAGCAAAGCAAGGTTGTGCAGAGCGGGAAGCTCAACAAAGCTGTGTATGAAAGCCTGCGTGTCCGAAAGCGGAATGCGCCGTCCAAAGACTTTTTCGCTGCTGGTGACTTTTGCACGCTTTGCATCAAGCGAGCCTTCGCTTGAGTCATCATTTAAAAGCGCAAGGAAATATCCTGAAAAATGCCTTCCCTTAAAAAGATGAGGAACTGCATTCAAAAAATCATCATTGCAAGAAAGCAGAATATCAGAGAAACTCACCGGCTCTGCGAACAGCTCGCTTTGGAAAAACGCGGCCGCTTTTTCTGCGTAATCCTGAAGCTCATCTTTTGACACGGGACAAAGCCAGCGCTTTGAGTTCAAATGCAGATGAGGAAGAAGAGCATCTGCTATAAAGCTGCTTCCGCTAAAAAGATTGATACTGAGCGCGTCTTGAATGGTGCGCGCGTTTTTGTTTTTTAGCGGCGGCAGTTCATTTTCAGAATCTTCTTGCGTGTTCTTTCTATTAAGCAGCTCCTCAAACTCGGAAGCGCAAACATGACGAGGTGCAATAAGCTTTTTCAAATACGAGTATTCCTCAAGAGTGGAAAGATGCAGGGCAATGTAGCGGCGCAGAATCGCAGGACAGAAGACAAATCCATTTTGATACACAGCAACAGTCTCAAGGACATATTTGTCTTTTTCCTTTATGTTCCGTGCTATTTCATTTTTAGCATAGCCGTTTTTCCAAAGCCCCGCCGCCTTATACGCATTTTCTGCATTCAGGACGGGAAACTCGATAAGGAGCGCAAGAAAACGCTTTTCTTCGCTTGAAAGGGTTTTAAACCACAGAAGAAAAGCCTCTTCCATGCTCACAAGACGGCTTGCGTATTCGTATAGGGCTTCAAGCGGCATTGTCATATGCTCGTTCTCGGTCGAAGTGTGATAGACAAATCGGCGCAATCTGCGCTCAGTGAACCAGGAGGAATGGCTTTTGTAGAACAATAGAATCTCACTGGAGCAAAGCGCGGAAGTAAGCAACGTATGAAGACGTTTTTTGTCGAAGGAAAAGAGGCTCATAGAACAAGTGTAGCATGGTTTTTAGTATTGCGCTGAGATTTTTATCGTATAAATCGCGCTTGCTATATAGTAATTCCAACAAAGGAAGTCATTCCGAAGATTAACGAGTTCAACATGACTTATTAGACTGCCTCTAATGTTGTTTTATTACTCTGCTGAAAAAACTGCCGTTATGCTTCCGCTTCCTAGAAGTTTTTTCAGTTCGCTTTTTGTAACTCCCTGAATTTTTCCGAGCGGAGTAAAGTTCCAGCTGTTTTTGTCGTAGTAAATTGTAATCGATTTTCCTTGATACAAAATCAAGTCGCCTGCGTCTGTGTCGGTCGGCGTGTCGTTTCGCGGAAGGCTTTGCGGAAGCGTTCCGACTTTTTCAAAGTTGCCGTAGTCGCTCATGTTTAACGTGATGCTGCCTTTTTGCAAAAGTTCGAACAAGGCTTTTGCTGAAGAATTGTCGTAAAGGTTTGCGTTTAATGTTGTGCCGTTTACTTGAATTGTGATTTTCATATCGCTTTCCTCTGTGATTGATGATGTGGTGGTTGTTGAACTTGAAGAATCTGCGTTATCTGTGTTGCCAGAGGCACAGGCGGTTGTTGCAAGTAGAATTGCGGTGAGCAAAACTAAAACTGATTTTTTCATAATGTTCCTCCGAATGCAAAAAAGGGGGCGTTGCGGGGGATTTGCCCCCGCAGAATAGGGTGTCGCCGCAACAACGTGCGGCGCAGGGCAGTCGTCCGCCCTCCTAATGTCTAACTCCTATCGTCTAATGTCTAGCATTACTTCAAATACTGCTCAAAGAAGCTCTGAAGTTTATCCCACGGAATAAAATTGTGCT
>CAZURC010000037.1:0-15018 GCA_964623405.1 uncultured Treponema sp. | reverse complement strand
TGAGCGCTGTCAAAAACAAAAATCATTATCTTTTTACATCTGAATCAGTGGGCGAAGGACATCCGGACAAGCTTTGCGACCAGGTTTCGGATGCAGTTCTTGATTACTGCCTTTCTCTCGACAAGGATGCGCACGTTGCATGTGAAAGCTATTCTTCAACAGATTTCCTGCTTGTCGGCGGCGAGATTGGATTTCAAAATTACAAAATAAACAAGAAAGAATTTGACGCAAACATTGAAAAAATCGCGCGCAAAGTCGCAGTTGACATCGGTTACACTTCGCCGGAAGTAGGACTTGATGGAAGCAACTGTATTTTTATGAACCGCCTGCACGCTCAGTCAGCGGACATCAACCAGGGCGTTGTCGGAAAAGGATTGGACGAGTACGAAGGAAAGCAGGGCGCGGGCGACCAGGGAATGATGTTCGGCTTTGCCTGCAACGACACTCCAGCCTTGATGCCGGCTCCGCTTTATTATTCTCACCAGATTTTGCTAAAAGCGCACGAGCTTCGCCACAACGGAACGATAAAATGGCTTCGTCCGGACGCAAAATCTCAGGTGACAGTTGAATACGACGAAAACCACAAGCCGGTGAGAATCGACACAGTTGTTGTTTCCCATCAGCACAATCCTGATGTTGACTACGACACAATCAAAAACACAATTATTGAACAAATCATAAAGCCGGTTCTTGAGCCGACCGGACTTTTGGACAGCGACACAAAATATTTCATCAATCCGACTGGAAAATTTGTTACCGGCGGACCTGACGGAGATGCCGGACTTACAGGACGCAAAATCATTGTTGACACTTACGGCGGAATGGGACGGCACGGCGGCGGATGTTTCTCTGGAAAAGACCCTTCAAAAGTTGACCGCTCAGCCGCTTACATGGCTCGCTACATCGCCAAGAACATTGTCGCGGCGGGACTTGCCGACAGAGCGGAAATCGAGCTTGCCTACGCGATTGGAGTTCCGTTCCCGGTTTCGATTATGGTTGACACTTTCGGAACTGAGAAAGTTGAGCGTTATAAAATTGAAGCCGCAGTCGAGAAGATTTTTGACTGCACGCCGGCCGGAATCATCAAAACTTTGGACTTGAAACGCCCGATTTACCAGAAAACCGCTTCTTACGGCCACTTTGGAAGGGAAGGCTTCCCGTGGGAAAAAACGGACAAAGTTGACGAATTAAAGGCGGAAGTTGCAAAACTGTAATGAAAAACGAAATTTCTGACCCAAGAATCACGCCGCAGTCGAAGCGCGACGCGCACATTCACTACGTTGTCGCGTTTTGCGGCGGATTTCTCGGGATTTTTCCGATTGTGAACGTGATTGAGCTTTTCGGCTCGGCTCAGACATCAAACCTGATTGAGCTTGTTCATTCTCTTCTTGGGCGCGACTGGATTGCGCTTTTGCATCATCTGATTGGCGCGCTTCTTTACGGACTTGCGGCTTTTTTTGTCACTTTTCTAAAGCATCACACAAAGGTGAACATCAAGATTTTCTCGCTCTGTGTTGATTTTGCGGCGGCTCTTGTGATGTGGAAAATGCCGACCGGACTTCCTGAAATCTTCTATCTTTATCCGACGTTTTTTGCGATGTCGTTCCAGTGGTGCTCTTTTTCCGGAAGCTACGGCTTCACTTGCTCCACGATTTTTTCAACGAACAACTGGCGGCAGGTTGTCAGCTCGCTCACGGAATGGCTCTGCAACGGAAAGCCTGAGTTCAAGCTCAAGGCGGCGTTTTTCGGCGCGACAATGGTCGGATTCCATCTTGGTGTCGCGGCGGCGTTCATTTTGTGGGAACGGCTTGGAAACGCGTGCTTCCTTCTTGTCGCGCTTCCTGCGATTCTGGCTGGAATTTTGATTTTGCTGCCATTAAAATCTGAAAACAAATGATTCTTCCAAAATCCAAAATAATTGAAATAATGGAGCGGTTCAAAGCGCAAAATCCGAACCCAAAAAGCGAGCTTGAATACAAAAACGCGTACACGCTGCTCGTCTCCACGGTTTTGAGCGCGCAGGCGACCGACAAATCTGTGAATTTCTACACAAAGCCGCTCTACGAAGTCGCCGACACGCCCCAAAAAATGCTTGCGCTTGGGCAGGAAAAGCTCGTTGAATACATCAGACATATCGGGCTTTGGCAGAACAAGTCAAAAAATGTGATTGCGCTGAGCAAAAAGCTGATTGAAGATTTCGGCGGAGAAGTTCCCGACACGCGCGAGGAGCTGATGACGCTTCCTGGAGTGGGGCGGAAAACCGCGAATGTTGTCCTGAACGTGATTTTTGGAAAGCACACAATGCCGGTTGACACTCATCTTCTGCGGATTTGCCCAAAAATCGGGCTGGCGGAAGGAAAAACGCCGGAGCAAGTTGAACAGTCGCTTTTGCAGAATATTCCCGACGAATACTTGAACCACGCCCATCACTGGCTTTTGCTGCACGGACGCTACGTCTGCACGGCGCGGAATCCCAAGTGCGCGGAATGTCTGATAAACGACTTGTGCCTTTGGAATAACGAAAATAATCAAAAAGGAGAATCTAAATGAAAAAAAATCTTGCCTGGAAAATCTATCCATCTATCTTTCTTTGTTTGTTTTGTCTGATTTTTTCATCCTGCTCTTCATCCGGAGGTTCTGACAATCCTGAAATCGAAACCACATATTGTACAGAAGAAGAGCTTGCAGAACGCAAGAGCGCATACTCACTTGTAGAGAATCCAGAGAATTGGGAATTTGAGTATCCAAGTGGAACAGAAGAAGGTGGCATGTTGACGGCACGCGTTACGGAAGATTTAAAATCAAAATATTTTTCACTCTTTGAATCCGAAGACGGAAACAAATACATGAGATTCTCTCTGGACGCAAGCGACAAAGGAAAGTCAGAACATGGTTCTTCCGTCCGTTCTGAACTTAATCAAAGAGTTTATTGGAAATTCAACGGAAAAAGAGAGCTTTCCTATTCTTTTTACTTGACTTCGACAAATTTTACAGATGCAAGATTTACGGTCGGGCAGTTTGAACAACTTTGCACAACGAAAGTTTCTCCGCTTTGCAGAATTGAGCTTGAAGATGGGAACATCACAGCAAAGGTTGTGAATTACGAAAGCGATGGAGTAAGCTATGTTGCAAATACTTCAGGTGGAAAAGTTTACAAATATGACTTGGGAACGATAAGGCAATACCAAGAGGTTTCAATCAAAATCGCCCTGGACGGAAAAACGATGAGTTTGTACCGTGACAACAAGCTAAAAGGAACACATACATTTCCAGATGAGGTGAGCGGAGAATTAGAAAACTTTTTCAAAGCTGGAATTTACTATCAGAACAAAGATTCTCCAAAAATTTTCAGCGAGATTTTTATGCGGGATTTAAAAGTTGATATAGAAGGAGATGATTACCGTACGTGGTAAGAAACTTTTAACGAGATTTGGCACAATCTATAACTCTTTAATCTGCAAAAATTTATTCAACATCAAGGGAGAATTTAAAAAAGTATCAAGATGTTTTTGAAAAAGTACCTTGATACTTTTTCAGATTTATCAAGGTACTTTTTTTATTTTATCAAGATACTTTTTAAGAAAATAGGCATCTATTGACAGTGACAATGCTTTCAATCCAAAGACTTTTGCTATTTTTTTGATGAAAAAACTTGCGTTATGGATTAAAATAGCCTTTAGGAGTGTTTTTATGTTTCTTCTTCAAACTGCCGCGAATGACGGCGTAGATGTTGCTCAGCAGGCCGCTGAAATTGCAACAGGAACGGCAAACGAAATCAAGACGATGCTTCATCTTGACGAGCTTGCATCTTATCTTAACTGGGCCAATCTTGCTCATGTTATTGTCAGTGTTATTGCGATTCTTATTTTCTGGGGCGTTTACCGCTTGATCCGCCATTTAGTCAAGAAAGCTGCTTCCAAAACTCTGGAAAAGAAAACCGTCGGAATCATCACAAAGGCAATCAGCTACTGTTTCTACGTTCTGATTGTGATGTACATTCTGGGACTTTTTGGAATCAAATTGAGCGCAATCTGGGGAGCTGCGGGAATCGCTGGAGTTGCAATAGGCTTCGCTGCCCAGACTTCTGTGAGCAACTTGATTTCTGGCTTGTTCGTCGTCACAGACAAGGCGATGAAAGTCGGCGATTTTATCGATGTCGGCGGAACTTCTGGAACTGTTGACTCAATCGGAATCATCTCGATGAAGCTCAAGACTTTGGACAACCAGCTTATCAGAATCCCGAACTCGACTGTCATCAACTCGACAATGATTAACTACTCGGCTCTTCCTTACAGACGCTACGTTTTTGAGACTTGGGTTGACTACGACTGCGACTACGACAAGGCTTTGGAAGTCGCAAAATCAGTTCCGGCGCGCTGCCCGACTGTAATCAAGGACGACCCGAACTATCCATCAAACGCTGTTTGGACAACTCAGGGCGACAGCGGATTGAACTTGAACATCATTGTCTGGTCAAAGCGCGAGAATTTCCTGCAGACAAAGAGCGACGTCTGCGTTGAGACAATGAAAGCGTTCAACGAGGCTGGAATCAACATTCCTTACAACAGAATGGACGTTACGCTTTTGAGCGACGACACAGTTCCAAAGATTTGCAGAGCGTAGATGTTTATATAAGAAACTCTGATTTTAATGACAAATTAAGGTTTTTCATATATCATTTTCCCACATTTAATGGGGCTGTCTAATAAGTTTAAGACATAGCGGTCATTGAGGTGAGTCGAAATGACCTAACTGCTATATATGGTGGTTTCGACGTTGCTCAACCACCGCATTTTATTCTTTTTGGACAGCTCCATATTTTTTTTATGGGATAAATTATGACGCAGACTTCACAGACGCAAATCCGCCAGATGTTCACAAAAAAATATCTTAACCGCTTGATTTGGCCGCTTGTCGCTGAGCAGTTTCTAGCGATGACAATCGGCGCATGCGACACCGTGATGGTTTCTTCTGTTGGAGAAGCCGGAGTTTCGGGCGTTTCGCTTGTTGACCAGCTCAGCCAGCTTGCCTTGCAGCTCTTTGCGGCGTTTGCGACAGGAGGCGCGGTTGTTGCAAGCCAGTATCTTGGCCACAAGGAAAACGACAAGGCCTGCCATTCGGCGAAGCAGCTTTTGAATCTTTCTGTTTTTGTCGGCGCGCTTTTTATTGTGATTTGTCTTCCGCTCAGAAAACTCATATTGAACGGAATCTTTGGCGCGACAGAGAAGGCGATAATGGACAATGCCTTGACTTATTTTGTGTGGATTTTGCTCAGCTTTCCGTTTCTTGGAGTGTACAACTGCTGCGCCGCTCTCTGCCGCTCAATGGGAAACAGTAAAATAAGCCTTGAAGTTAGCCTTGTAATGAATCTTACGAATATTGCCGGAAACGCGCTTTTGATTTACGGAGCTAAGCTCGGTGTCGCGGGCGCGGGAATCTCAACGCTGGCAAGCCGCATGATTGCCGCTTTTGTGATGATTCTAGTCTTATGCCGGAAAACGCTTCCTATTCATCTTGAGAAGCTTTGGAAAATTGAGGTTGACTTTTCCCTAATCGGAAAGATTCTAAAGGTCGCAGTTCCCAGCGCAATTGAGAATTCAGTCTTTCATATTGGAAAAATCCTTGTCTATTCATTCATGTCGGGATTTGGAATCACGGCGATTGCGGCGAATGCGATCTCAAATACGGTCGCAAGCTTCTCTAATATTCCAGGAAACGCAATCGGACTTGCGAGCGTTACGGTTGTGGGACAGTGCATCGGCGCGGATGAGAAGCAGCAGGCAAAGTCTTATGGAAGAAAAATGATGATTCTTGCGTATTCTGGAATGTTCTTGACGGCTGGTTTGGTTTTCGTTGCGGCTCCGCTTGTTGTCAGAATCTTTAACTTGAGCGCAGAATCTCAGCGCTTGGCGGCAAATGTAATTAGAAGCTGCATGATAGCAAATGTGATTTTCTGGCCTATGAGCTTTGTAATGCCGAATATTCTTCGCGGAGCGGGCGATGTAAAGTACACGATGATTGTCTCTAATATCAGCATGTGGCTGTTCCGTGTTTTAGGTAGCTTTTTGATTTCAAGATGGATCTTGCGAGCCTTTCCTGAAAACATGCATATTGCGCTTTATGGAGTCTGGCTTGGAATGTATATTGACTGGATTTTCCGCGCGCTGATGTTTGCAGTCAGGTTCCACGGTAAAAAATGGCTTGAAAAAAAAGTGATTTAGCATATTTTCTATGCTATAATTCTTTTATGCAGAAATTATTTACAGATACAAGAAAACTGGACTCATCTTGCCGTGCCTCCTACGGGCTTACGGAAGAAATAATGATGGAGAATGCCGCGGTTGCGCTAGAGAAAGAGATACATGAGCATGCGGCACATGGCGATAAGATTATTATTCTTTGCGGTAGCGGCAATAACGGCGCGGATGGATATACTCTTGCTCGGCACATAAGACTTGACTACGATGTGCAGGTTCTCCAATGCGGCTCTCCTTCCTCTCCTCTTTGCCAGCTGCAGTCTGAGCGGGCAGAAAAGTGCGGTATTTCCTTTGACAGCATCAAGAATATACTTGTTGATGATGTGAGGCGGGCAAGCGTTGTTGTTGACTGCATATTTGGAAGCGGCTTTCATGGCGGTTACAAGGATGATATTGCGGAGCAGATTCTAACTGCGCTTAATGATGTTAACTCCGCAAGCTGCTGGAGAGTCGCCTGTGATGTGCCTACAGGAATACACGGAGACGGAACTGTTGCCTCTGCTGTCTTTAAGGCTGATGTGACAGTTTCTATGGGCGCTCTTAAGCTAAGCCTTTTCAGTGATATGGCAAAGGACTTTGTTGGCGAGATAAAAGTTGGGAATTTAGGCGTAACCCGCTCTCTTTATGAGAACTCGTGCAGCGAGAGCCTTGAGAACACCTATCTACTGGAAGAAAAGGATATGGTCTTGCCTTACCGCACAGCCAGCATGGTGAACAAGGGAACCTTTGGCAGTGCGTATATCGCCTGTGGAACAAAAACAGGAGCAAGCTTGATTGCCGCAAACGCATGTTTTAAGTTCGGGGCTGGTCTTGTAACGCTTATCAGACCGGACAAGAATTTTGGCAAAGAGCCGATTCCTGGTCTTACAATGGAGCTGCTCCTATCCTCAAGTTTTGGTACTAGGGTTAGCGCTGTCTGTGCAGGCATGGGACTTGGATATGACGAGGCGGCGGTTAAATTCTATACAGACTATCTTTTGGACAATCCGGAAGTAAGATGTGTTCTTGATGCGGATATTCTATATTCACCTTTGATTATTGATGTCTTAAGCAAGCGCGGGAAAGGATGTGTCCTTACTCCTCATCCAAAGGAATTGGCGGAACTCCTGCGTATCTGCGGCTTAGGCGAGTATAATATTGATGAGTGCATTATGCTTAGGCGGGAGCTAGTTGAAAAATTCTGCCGGCGTTTCCCTGAGGTTGTTCTTGTCGCAAAAGGCTCAAACCCGATAATTGGAGTATATACACCGGAGGACAACTTTAAGGCATATATAAATAGCTATGGCACACCGGCGCTTGCAAAAGGAGGAAGCGGAGATGCTCTTGCGGGCATGATTTGCTCTTTGCTGACTCAAGGCTACGAGCCGTTGGATGCGGCTGTTACAGCCAGCATTGCCCATGCTCTTGCTTCCCGCAAGGTAAAAAATGATTTTGCGCTCACGCCATCTCTGCTTATAGATAAAATCGATGAGCTGTAAGGGAGATTGTGATTATAAAATCACTGTCTCCTTTGCCCGGCTTCTATAAAGTTTAAATGCGCCCGTTCTTTCTTTGAGAGACGTTTTTCACCTAGCTTTATCTCTTGGCTTTTATATTGGCGGTGCTGGTTGTGATATGAGTCGCCTTTTGTGTTATCGAAAGATCTGTTAAGGTTTTTTATCCAGACCGGTGTCTTTGGCTCCGGATCGCCTTGCTTGACGTATTCTTTCCATTCCGCCGGCTCGCTTTCTTCAAATCGCATTTTTTTGCCTGTGTATGGATGCACAAACTCAAGTGTCCGTGCATGGAGGCAAAGGCGGTTAAAGTTATTTGTGCGCGCGCGGTAGTTCTCATCTCCAGCGAGAGGGTAGCTTTTGCTTGCTAAGTGCGCGCGTATCTGGTTCTTTTTGCCCGTGTCCAAAGAAAGCTCGAATAGCGTATGTGTAGGCCCGCGGAAAAGTATCTTGTAGTTTGTTCGCGCCGGAACTGTGTTAAAGTGCAGATTGTCTCCCGCTCCTCCGAGATGCTTCTCGTAGACAGAGCCCTTTTCTCCGTGATGCTTTGGCTTGTCTCCTTCCTTTGGAACAAAACCTATGTTGTGGGAATTGAACGCAAGGTCATCGTCTATAAGCCCAGAGTCCGGAAGATAAAGAGACGTGCTGTGCGGATTCTCTGCGACTGCGCGGTAGAGACGTTCTGTCACCATAGTATGCCAGCTGTCCATGATTTTTTTCTGCGCGGGTTGTGTAAGAGCGAACATCATTACACCGGATGTATCTCTGTCCAGGCGGTGTACAACGAATGGACGGTGGGTGCTCTTGAACGTTCCGTTCTTTCTCATCAGCTCCTCAAGAAGCGACTGCGCTGTCTTGGCTCTGCTCCCTGGATATGGCACGGAAAGAAGCCCCGAAGGCTTGCTGATTACGCAGATATATTCATCCTCATAGAGAATTTTTATCTTTTCGTGGCCAAAGTCTTTTTTTGTGCGTGACTTATTGATTGTGTTTGCGGTTGCCATAAGAACCCCCGTTTATATGACCTAATAATGAGGCGGCTTTCTGTTGGGAATATCTATATTCTCTGAAAGGTCAGAAATACGGGAAGAAAGAACTTTGTTTTCCTCACGCAAAAGCTCAAGCTCTTTCTGCTGCTGCACAACTTCTTCCTGCAGCTGTGCGACAAAGTCGTCCATGTAGGCGATTTTTGTCTCCAGAGCAATGAAGCGGTTTTCTGTTTCCTGTTCCATAATTTGATTTTACACCATTACCAGGAAACTGACCATGATTTTGACTCTGTAAGTGTCAGCAGTTCTCCTAATGGGATTTTTTCTGAGAGACTTTTCTTTGAGTCAGGGCTTTTTAGCTCAATACTGAGCACACCATCGCAAACTTCATTAGCCAGCTCCTTGCCGTATACAGAGGACAAAAGTCCCCTATACTCTGCGGTTGTCATTGCGTCATTATTTAGAGCCGGTATCATAAGCAGATCTAAATACCCCTGGCTTTCCTCGCTAAGCTTGCTGTAAAGAGACGTGAACTGCTTTGGTCCTAGTGTGAGCGTCAGGGAATTTGCTGTGCGTGTAAGGATTCCTGTATCTGCAAGGGGGTTTGTTGACAGGGACTTGATTGTTCCTGATGCGGATATTTCCTTGCCGTTGTCGGTTTTTGCAGAAACAGAGGTTGCGCCGGCCCCCGAAAGAAAATCCTTGATCTCTTCCTCTGAAAAGATAGAAGTTCCTTCAAAATCGGTATGCTCTGAGGAGACTAGCCCTGATGCGGATTGCAAAAGCTCAAGTATCGCGTCTTTTGTCTGCTTTGAGAATCCTGCAGAAAAATCAACTTGAACATCGTCAAGATTTTTTACACGCACAGAGATAGAAGGAGAGCATGATGCGAACATGAGCAATGCGGCTGCGCAGGCGGTGGCTATAGCTGTAAGTCTTTTAATTTTCATTTTGTTTTATCCAATTATTATTTAATCAATGAACTGAGCGGCAAGGTTACACGGACACCAGTAGAAAATACAAGGCCAGTGGCAACGCTTTCTATTCCGCTAAGAGCGCCTTCGTCCGTGTCGTTGAATATTGTGTAGTGAATGTCCTGCACAAAGCTTATTTCAGTCTTTCCTGCCTTTATAGAAGGAGAGTTGAAGCATACGCCCATGATGCCAGGAAAGAATGATGCTTTTATCTTTTCATCGCTGTCTCCTGGAAGATAAGGAGAGCCGATTGTTATTACAGGACCTGCAAATATCCGCAGATAATCGCTCATTGTAAGACTAAATACAATAGGCAGCTGGAGAACGCCTGTTCCGCTGTCCCATCGCACAATCGAGCCGATACCAGGCTTGATTGTTTTTCCATCATACATTGCATTCAGTGCGGCGCTTACTCCGCGGAATGTAAGACGGAAGTTGCTAGGGGTAAAGAAGTTCCAGTCAAAAAAGAATGAGCCATCAAGTATAATACTGTTCAAGAAAGCGCTGCTTGAGGATGAGCTAGAGACTTTTGATGTTGTCTTTGCTGTGCTTGACGAGGAAACAGATTTCTGCGTGTTGGAAGAAACTGCGGATGCTTCTGCGTCAGTTGATGTGCCGCTGCTTTCGATAAGAGCCTTTGCGGAAGGCAGGAAGCGGCCGGTTTTGTAATATTTTCCTTTCCAATAGCTTTCATTAAGGGAGCTTAGAATAACTCCTGTGTTTGGACCGTCCGATGCGCAGTTTAAGAACTGGCCGTTGCCAATGTATATTCCAACATGGCTCGGCTCGCTGGCTGATGTCGTCTTAAAAAAAACAAGGTCGCCGGCTTCCCGTTGTGAATCATCAATAATCTTGCAGAACTTGTATATAGCGCTTACTGTTCTTGGAAGCTGGTAGCCAATTGATTCTCTTGATACAGCGTATACATAGCCGGAGCAGTCAAACGCATTTGGACCTGTCGCTCCGCTTACATAAGGGCAGCCTATGTATTTTTTCCCGTATTCAACAAATGTAATTCGTCTGTTCTCTGCGTCAGCGGCGTTCTGTTCTATCGTCTGTGCGCAGACTCGTGGTGTGAACAATATAAGGGCGGCAAGACAAGCCCAGGTAAAGATGTGGTTTCTGTCGGTTCTAGTCATGCCCTAATTATCGGATAAAAAGCAGGTGTAAACAAGCGATAAATATGGATTTAAATTGCTCCAAAAATCTGTTAGACTTTTAGCCATATAGATAGAGGTACTTTTATGACACACAACATGCAGATTCTTCAGGAGGCATCTTATAAGAACGGTCCCCTTTGTGTCGGCTTGGACACCGATCCTTCCTATATTCCTTCTCCTCTCCTAAGAGTGTTTGGCTCTCCGGCGGAAGCGGTGCTTGCATATAATAAGGAAATCATAAAACGTGTGGCTAGCGAGAAATCAGCCTGCTGCTTTAAAATCCAGATTGCCTATTATGAGGCTCTGGGAATTGAAGGCCTGAAGGCGTATATCGAGACTCTGCGTGCTGTCCACGATGCGGGATTTATCGCAGTAAGCGACATCAAGCGCGGGGATATTGCGGATACAGCGAAAGCTTATGCCAGAGCGCATTTCTCAGGAGAATTTGAGACAGATATAATAACCGTAAATCCATATATGGGATTTGACACCTTAAAGCCTTTTACAGAATATTGCGCCCCAAGCACTGGAAAGGGAATATTTGTCCTGCTTAGAACTTCCAATTCCGGAATGGCGGATATTGAGAGGCAGGAGCTAAAAGCCGGCGGACTTGTTCTTGACAAGACAGGCTCTGAGCTAAAAAGAATCGCCACAGAATTTAATAAGATATATAAAGATGAAACATGCTCACCGGTCGGAGCGGTAGTTGGCTGCACGGAGGAAAGAGACGCGCGCTCTTTGCGCGATGCTTATCCAGAGCTTTTCTTCCTTATTCCTGGATATGGAGCGCAGGGAGGAGCAGCAAGGATAGCGGCCACATTGCTGGACAAGGCTGGAGGCACGGTTAATTCCAGCAGGGGCATTCTCTGCGCATGGAAAAAAGCTCCTGAGCTTGCAGATAAGGTAGAAAGTGGAAACCTTTGCCTTAAAGAAATCGCGGATGCAGCGGGTCAAGCCGCTGTGGCTGCAAAAAACGACTTGCTGGACGCAAAGAAAGAGCTTGGCCTATAGCGGGGGGGGGAGCAAAAATGGAAGAAGTTAAGAATTGCTCTGGAGAAGCGCTGCCGGTTTTTGCCATAGGAAAAGTCAGCGGCTGTTCTGTTGTAGAAAGCGCAATTCCTTTTGGAAGTGTCTGGTACTTAAAGGTGAACGTGCAGGGAAAAAATGGAGAGACTGTTCCTTCTCCTCTTGCGGGGCAGTTTTATATGCTCCGCTCTCAGCGCTCCGGGCTTTTGCTTGGACGGCCTATAAGTGTTTACGGTTCCAGGCGTTTTTCTCCGGACAACATCAATGTTGAATTCCTTATTCTCTTAAAAGGTGCAGGCACAAAGGAGCTTGTAACACTGCAGAGCGGGGATGGAATAGAGCTTATAGGTCCTCTTGGGAACAGCTGGCCTATTCCCCGTGAGAACGACAAGGTTCTTTGTATCGGGGGCGGCGTAGGAGTTGCTCCTGTTGCAGGTTTTGCTTCAACTCTTCCTAAGAAATCCTACGATTTTGTCGCTGCCTTTAAAAGCGGTTCTTATGGCTTGAACTGCATTGCTCCGGAGAATCTTTTGATAACAACAGATGATGGCTCTGTCGGAATAAGGGGAATGGTTACCGAGGCGGTAAGCGTTGAGTCTGTAAGAAAGTACGATGTTGTCTATGCATGCGGTCCTGTGCCGATGCTTGCGGCAATTCAGAGAATATGCCGTGAGGCAAAGGTAAAATGCTGGATAAGCATGGAAAACAGGATGGCTTGCGGACTTGGAGCATGTCTTGGCTGCGCAATCTCTACAAAAGAAGGCAACAAGCGGTGCTGCAAGGATGGTCCTATATTTGACAGCGATATTCTGAATCTTGACAGGATTGACTCACCTGTTACTTCCGCAAGACTGGAGCGCCGTGCCCCTCTTGCGGGCGACGAAATTCCTGACCTGAGTGTTAAGATTGCAGGAGTTGAATTTGCCAATCCAGTCTTTGCCGCAAGCGGAACATTCGGCTATGGCTCTGAGTATTCGGGGACAGTGGATGTTGACAGTCTTGGCGCAATATGCTCAAAGGGCCTTACTCTTGAGGGACAGCCAGGCAATCCTGGAATCCGCCTTGTGGAAACGCCAAGCGGCCTTATCAATTCAATCGGACTTGAGAATCCTGGAATAAGACATTTTATAGAAAACGAGCTTCCAATAATGCAAGGCTTTAAGGCAAAGACCATTGTAAACTTGAGCGGAAAATCACTGGAAACTTATGTTAAGGGAGCTGAATTGCTGGATAAGACAGATATTCCGATGATAGAGCTGAACATAAGCTGCCCTAATGTAAAGGCAGGCGGAATGGCTTTTGGAATGGAAGCAAAGGCCGCGAATGAGGTTGTCGGCGCTGTGCGCAAGGCTACAAAAAAGCCTCTTATGGTAAAGCTGAGCCCTAACGCTCCTGACTTGCTCGGTGTTGCAATGGCGGTGCGGGAGGCAGGCGCTGATGCGATAAGTCTTGTAAATACTTTCCAGGCCACAGCAATCAATATAGAGACAGGCCGTCCTTATTTTGAGAATATACGCGCAGGACTTTCAGGTCCTGCAGTTAAGCCTATTGCGTTGCGCATGGTCTATGACCTTTGCATTGCTATGGGCAGATTGCCTAAGGCTGAGCAAATTCCTGTAGTGGGACTTGGCGGAATAGAGAAATGGCAAGATGCTGTTGAATTTATCATGGCTGGAGCGGCCGCTGTGGAAGTAGGAACAGCGACATTCTCTCATCCTAGTGCAATGACAGAAGTAATAAAGGGAATAAGAAGTTTTATGGAAAGAAAAGGATATAGGACATTAGAAGATTTTAGAGGCTGCGCACTTTAATTGGAGAAACTATGACAGAAAATGAGAATTATCTAAAGATTGCGGTTTTTTTTGACGCAGAGAATTTTTCTTCAAAGTATGTGCCTAAGACACTGGCGGAAATCAACCGGCGCGGTGATGTTGTAATCCAGCGTACTTATGCGGACTGGTCGAGCGAGAATGTAAAGAGCTGGAAAGACTGCGTAAACAAATATCCGCTTACTGCTATCCAGGTGTTCAGGGAGAAAACAAACGACAAGAAAGATAAGAAAGAGTCTGTTGACAAACAGATAATAATGGATGCCGTACAGACTGCTGTCCAAAATCCAGATGTAAGCATTATATGCATAGGCGCGAGCGATAACGGATATATTCCGCTGGCGTTAAAGCTGCGCGAGCTTGGAAAGCAGGTTATCGGCGTAGGAGAGAAGGCCAAGGTAAAGGAAGGCTCAAAGCTCTGGAGCGCCTGCAACGAGTTTGTGTATGTGGAAAATTTGCAGGATATTGACGAGAACATTCTGATGAATATTTCTGATGACGAGGACAAGGCACCTAAGACAGACAAGCAGAAGCAGGAAGCTGCTGAGAATTCCGGCCTTGCTGACTATTCGCTCTTGAAATTCTTAAATCAATGCTATGAGCTTACACCAAAGGTGAACAGTGATAATACTGGAGATTCGGGGGCTGTTCTTCATAGCCAGTTCATGGAGACAATACGCAGGCAGCGTCCGGACTTTAACGTAAAGAGCTATGGATTCAAGTCGTTCAAGGATATGCTCTCTTATTACAGCAACGAATATGAGACTTTTGACGATGGCAAGAAACCGCCTACTTACTACTCTTACCGCAAGGAGAATTCTACAGCGCAGGAAGTAAAAGAAGGCACTATAATGCGGAAAATCAACTACTATGGGTTTATCCGCTCTGATGACGGCAAGGACTATTATTTTTATTTTGGTGATGTTGTGAATTTGCCGGAAGACAGAAAAATCAATGGAAAAAAAGTCCGTTTTGTTATTGAAAAGGACCCTGATCCCAAGGCAAAGAACACCCGGGATAGAAATGGAATTGCCGACAAGATAGAAATTCTTGACTAGAGATTAACAGTTTGACCAGCAAGTTTTATAAATAACCATTAAAAATGCACGTAGGCAAGGTTCCGATTTGAAAAACAATCTGCACAAGCGAAGCGCGGAAGCCGTTTTTCATAAGCGGGTTCTTGCCGAGAGTGCATTTTTAATGATTTCAAGGGCTTACGTTCAGACTGTCAATCGCTTCCTTAATATTTTCTATAATGTTCTCTATTGTTCAGAATGACATTTTGTGTTA
>CAZURC010000036.1:0-15360 GCA_964623405.1 uncultured Treponema sp. | reverse complement strand
AATCGCATTCCTCATTCGGCGACAGACTGTCCTAAATGTATTTGGAACGGACAAGAATCTTCTTCTTGTTAAAATCTTATGTTATAATAATCCTTACAAAGGATTAGCAATATGGAAATAAAAACAGTGTCTATAATTGGTGCAGGAGCAGTCGGAGCGGTGGTTGCGGACGGATTGTCTGGCTATCTTGGAAAAGAGAATGTGCAGGTTCTTGCGGAAGGTGAGCGCCTTGAGCGTTATAGGCGGGATGGTCTTTTTCTTGACGGCAAGAAGCTGGATTTTAACTATGTGGAGCCCGCAAGTGCAAAGACAGCGGAGCTTATGATAATCGCGACAAAGAACTTGCAGCTTGAGCAGGCGCTAAGGATGATAAAGACCTCTGTCGGCGGAGACACAATAATACTTTCGCTATTGAATGGAATCCAAAGCGAGCGGGACATCGCCGCTGTTTATGGCAAAAGCCATGTTCTTTACAGCTTTGTAATCAGCCTGAATTCAATTCATGAAAAGAATAAAATCCGATGCTCAAACCGCGGATGTCTTGTTTTTGGCGAAGACGACAACTCAAAGACGGAACGGGTCAAGTCACTTTGTGATCTCTTTGAAAAAAGCGGAATAAAATTCAAGAATCCTGATGATATTCATCTTGAGCAATGGAAAAAGTATCTTATAAATGTTACTGTCAACACGCTTAGTGCGCTCTGCCGCTCAACTTACGGAGGATTTAAAATTCCGGTGATACAGGATCTTACCCGTCAAGCCGGAAAAGAAGTTGTGGCTGTGGCGAATGCCGAGGGAGTTTCCCTTTCGGCGCAGGATATTGAGGACACAATTTCTCTTATGTGCAGCCACGACCCGCTTGGAGAGACAAGCATGCTGCAGGACATAAAAGCCGGACGCAGGTCTGAAAATGACTGGTTCTGCGGAACAATCGTGAGGCTAGGAGAAAAGCATAAAATCTCAACTCCGTTATGTGCTCTTTTACAGAAACTTATTGAAGGAACAGAAAAGTCAAGAGAACTTATAGAAAGCCTTGTGGCTGTCAGCTGAATATAAAGCACGGTGTCAGTCTGAACTTGGTTCAGAATCTTTGTTCTGCTCGATGCTGAAATAAATTCAGCATGACGGCTCTTGTTGTCAGGGGTTTAAAAGCTCAAGGACTTCAATTGACTCGCGGAGAGGTGATATTCCAAGAAAGGCGTTGTTCACAAGCTCTCCGTAAGTATAAAAGTATTTTGGAGGCAGATATTCCTCCCCGAACGAGATGCATGGTTTGCCGTTGTTGTCCATCGAGTATGTGACTCTGTAGCGTGTGCCGCGGTACAAAAGATCCATCTCTTTTCTTAATTCAATATTCTTACGGAAAATTTGCTCCTGCATAAAGTGAGTATATCAAAATGAGAAAGTTTTTTATATTGGCGTTCATATCTTTCTTTACTTTGGCGTATGCCGAATTTTATAAGAAAGTCTTGATTGATGAGGATATTGCTTTGGAGAAGGATTTTTATATTTCGGATATAAGCGATGAGCTTTTTGAGAAGATGCGCGGCAAGTCATACAAGGACAGCTGCACCGTTCCCGTATCTGAGTTGCGCTATATCCACGTTTTGCACAAAGATTTTGACGGCGCGGAGCGGGAGGGAGAGCTTGTTTGCAACAAAAAGATTGCCCAGAGTCTTCTTGAGATATTCAAGGAGCTTTACAAGGCAGACTATCCGATTGAAAAAATCCGTCTTGTTGATGAGTACGATGCGGATGATGAGAAGAGCATGGCGGACAATAACTCATCATGCTTCAACTTCAGGTTTATCTCGTTTACAAGGACAGTTTCAAAGCATGGAGAAGGACTTGCTGTGGACATAAACCCGCTCTACAATCCGTACATAAAAATGGTGAACGGCTTGATGGATATTGAGCCTGCCAATGCCAAGCCTTATATCGACCGTTCTGCAGAGTTTCCTTACAAGATAAATCATGATGACCTTGCATACAGGCTTTTTACTGCGCATGGATTTGAATGGGGCGGAGACTGGAACGGTGTTAAGGATTATCAGCATTTTGAGTTTGTGGAATAAAAAACGCGCTTCCTAGAGCAAGCATTATGGGCTTTTTCTAGGAGCGCGATTTAAGAAGTCTCTTATGATATGATAGCGCTATTTTTTTAGAATGCGCATTGAGTTGAGCACAGCTAGGAATGTAACGCCTACATCTCCAAAAACTGCCACCCACATGTTTGTTATGCCAAGTGTTCCAAGAGCCATGATTGCGATTTTTACCGCGAGGCTTATCCAGATATTCTGGCGTACAACATGCATTGTGCTGCGGCTTACTTTTATTGCATCGGTCAAGCGGCTCGGCTTATCGTCCATTATGACTACATCGGCGGCCTCTATCGCCGCATCGCTTCCAAGCGCGCCCATTGCGACACCTACGTCTGCAGAGGCAAGGACAGGACTGTCGTTTATTCCATCTCCCACATACATCAGTGTGCCTTTTTCATTCTTTCCGCCGCTTGTCTTTTCAGCAATAAGCTCTTTTACGCGGTTCATTTTATCTTCCGGCAGCAGGTTTGAGTAAACCTTGTCTATTCCAAGATCTCCGGCGATTATGCTGGCAGTCTCGGCGTTGTCTCCGGTGAGCATAACTGTCTTTTTTACGCCGGCTTTCTTTAAGTTCCGTATTGCATTGAAAGAGTCGTCTTTTACCTGATCGCTGATTACTATGCAGCCCTTGTAAATTCCGTTCTCGGCGATATGTACAATTGTTCCAGCAACTCTTTTTGTGGAAAGAGAATTGGCAACTTCAGGAGCTATGGTGATTCCCTCTTTTGCCATGAGCTTTTCATTTCCTGCCAGGACAGTTTTTCCGTCAAGGTTTATCTTTATTCCATAGCCGCTAAGCTCTTCTGCGTCTTTCCTGTTGCAATGCTCGCAGCAGCTGTTGTCCAACCCGCTTGCGGAATTCCGCGCGTAGTGCTCGCTGCAAAGAGATTTTGAGATTGGGTGGCTTGAATAGAATTCCGCATGAGCGGCGATTGCAATCAACTCATCATCTTTTACACCTTGGGCCGAGAAGACTTTTGTAACTGCAAAAATGCCTTTTGTGAGCGTTCCTGTCTTGTCAAATACGGCAGTATCTACTTTGCTTAATGCCTCTACAAAGTTGCTTCCTTTGATAAGAATTCCATGCCTGCTCGCCGCTCCTATTCCGCTGAAAAATGAGAGAGGAACTGAGATTACAAGCGCGCATGGGCAGCTTACAACAAGGAACATGAGGGCACGGTAAATCCATGTATGCCAGCCTGTGGCCGCAAAAAATTCTGGCGCAAAGAGCTTGAGCGCAGCAGGAATTGCAAACGCGACTATAACTGCAAGGAGGCAGACAATCGGTGTATAAATTTTTGCGAAGCGTGTAATAAATTTCTCGCTTTTCGCCTTTGTGTCTGCGGCTTTTTCCGTAAGCTCAAGAATTCTTGTAACGGCGCTTTCTCCGTATGATTTTGTAACTTTGATCCGCACAACACCCTGCTGATTTATAAATCCAGCCATTATTTTATCGCCAAGCTCTGTCTTGCGCGGCACGCTTTCTCCCGTAAGAGCGGAGGTGTCCATAAAAGATGAGCCGGAGTCTATTACTCCGTCCAGAGCTACACGCTCGCCAGGCTTTACTTCAATTATTTCTCCAATCTGCACATCCTCTGGCTTCGTTTCCTGGACTTTTCCGTCGCGGACAACAAATGCCTTGTCCGGTCTTATGTCCATCAGCGCGCTTATGGAATCCCTGCTCTTGTCTACTGCATAATCCTGGAAATACTCGCCAATATCGTAGAAGAGCATTACAGCGACAGCCTCGCCGATTTCTCCGACAAATATCGCTCCTATTGAAGCTACTGTCATTAGAAACTGCTCGTCAAAAACTTCTCCATGCAGGATATTTCTTACAGCGGATTTTATTACATTTTTGCCACAGATTATGTAGGCGGCAAAATAAAGCACAATATAGACAATTTTGTGCACGCTTACAGAGCCGGCCATAAATGAGCCGAGCCAGGCTTTGAACAGCGGTATGTGGTCAACCGCAAGTCCTGCAGCAAACAGGGCTATTGCTATGATAAGCTTTTTTAAGCTAAGCTCCTCTCCTTCTTCTTCGTGTTCGTTTTCCATAAATAGTTACCTCCGTATAAGTATGAGCCGCAAGGAAGCGGCTCCTCAGACAAGCAAGAAAATTCTGTTTACCTTTAGGTGAACAGAATTCTCTTGCCAGAGTGAAATTGCATGGAGGCAATTTCACTCTGAAATATGCTCAACGCCCTGGTTCAATATTGAAAGAACGTGGTCGTCATCCAGAGCGTAATAAATCTGCTTTCCTTCACGCCGGCCACGCACAAGCTTGCTGTCCTTTAGGATTTTGAGCTGGTGGCTAATTGCGCTGTCGGTCATGCCAAGAGAAAAGGCAAGCTCGCCGACAGATTTTTCACTGTCATGCAGCGCAAAAAGAATCTTTATCCTGGTTGAGTCTCCGAAAATCTTAAAAAGTTCTGCCAAGTCAATCAGCAAATCTTCATCGGGTGTCGGCATGGGTGTTTCCTCCATAATACTTGAAAGATTGAACATTTGAACAATCTTTCAAATGTAATTCATTTATATCTCTTTCTTTCAATGATGTCAACAAATTTTTTTTATGTTACACTTCTTTTCATGAATATCTTGTCAGTCAGCAATCTCGCAAAATTGGGAAGAGAAGAGTATTTGTTTTCTGGAGTAACATTCGGGCTGAATGAGGGAGAAAAGGCGGCAATCATCGGCCGGAACGGAACTGGAAAGTCAACAATGCTTTCTACTATTGCAGGACTTCTTTCTCCAGATGATGGCAACGTTGTTATCAACAAAAAAAGTGGCGCAAGCTTTTTAAGCCAGAACCCCGTATTCAATTCAGAAGACACTATAAAACAGCATATTTTTAAGAGCGAAAGTCCTAAGCTTGCGAAAATCCGCGAGTATGAGGAGCTATGCCTTGCGATGCAGAATGGTTTTTCCGCAAGTGAGCAATCGCGGTATGACAGCCTTATTCTTGAAATGGACAGGGCAGACTTATGGAATTACGAAGCTCAAGTGCGCTCGGTATTAAGCACCTTAGGAATAAAAGACATGAGCCGTAAAATGGGCACTCTTTCCGGCGGAATGCTAAAGAAAGTTGCGCTTGCCCAGGTTCTCGTAGAAGACACGAAGCTCTTGCTGCTTGACGAGCCTACAAACCATCTGGATATACAGACAATCTGCTATCTGCAGAACTACCTCCGTGATACAAAACGTGCTGTTCTGATGGTTACTCATGACCGTTATTTTCTTGACGCGGTCTGCAGCAGCATTTATGAGCTTGACCGCAGGCATCTAAAGCTTTACAAAGGCAATTATTCAACATATCTTGAGAAAAAACAGATTGAGCTTGGGATTGAGCAGAACACTGAGCGGCGCATAGAGTCAGTGTTGCGTATTGAGCGGGACTGGCTTATGAGAGGTCCTTGTGCCCGTGGAACAAAGGCTAAGGCAAGAATTCAGAAAGACAATGCGCTTATAAACCGCGAGAAATTTGCCGAGGACAAAGGCTTTACCTTTGAAGTCGCGGGGCGAAGGCTTGGAGGAAAAATCCTGGAGCTTCACAATATTTCCAAGAATTATCCAAAAGGCTATGTAAGCGAGCAGGAGATAGCTAAAGGGGCAAAGGTTCCAGGGACGGCAGACCAGTTCATTCCTGTCCTGAGGAATTTCTCTTACAAATTCAATAAAGGTGAAAAAATCGGCATATATGGCGGGAACGGAACAGGAAAATCAACTCTTCTCAATATAATAACCGGAACAATATCTCCAGATACCGGCTTTGTGGAAAAAGGCGAGAATACTGTTATTGGCTATTACCAGCAGAATCCGGTCTTCAAGGATTTAAACATGACCGTTCTTGACTACATAAAGGAGAGCGCGGAGATTGTGCATCGGAATGACGGCAAGGATTTGAGCGCGTCGCAGTTCTTGAATGAGTTTGGCTTTGAGGGCAAAATTCAGCATTCGCTTCTTTCAACGCTTTCTGGCGGCGAGCGCAAGCGTGTTTTTCTGGTGCGTCTTTTAATCTCAAATCCTAATTTCTTAGTGCTTGACGAGCCAACTAATGACTTTGATATTTTTACAATGAATATCTTGGAGCAGTTCTTGTCCAGCTACAAAGGATGCCTCTTGATTGTGAGCCATGACCGTTATTTTATGGACAAGGTCGCCGATACGCTTTTTATTATGGAGGATGACGGCAGCGTCTCTGGCTTTGTAGGCAAGTGCTCAGAGTATATTGAGCTTATTGAGCAAAGAAGAAAGGAGGGGGAGGTCTCCCCCTCGCTTCAGCCTGCAAAGCAGTCTTGCGCTGCCCCCTCTGCGGGGGATACCCCCGCAACGCCCCCTGCCACAGATAAGAAGCCACGTCGCCGCACTTTTAAGGAACAGAAAGAATTTGAGGACTTGGAGACGAGCATTGCGGATATGGAGGCAAGAAAGCCTGTTCTTGAGCAGATGATGGCTAGCTCAGACTACAGACAGTCGCGCAAGGCGGGGGAAGAGTACGCTGAGTTGGAGCAGCGGCTAAATCAGGCATACAGCCGCTGGGAAGAGCTTGCGGAGCTTTCCGACTAGCTTTCCCTTTGCAATGCAATCTGCCTTTATGCTACAATTTCCACTATGAAAATTATAACTGAGCTAAAAGTTCGCCCCTATGAATGCGACACGTATAACCATGTGAACAATGCTGTATATCTTAACTATCTTGAGACGGCACGCATGGACTTCCTTGAGAAAATTGGCTTTAAGTATGATGAGCTGTTTAACGCCGGATATTTTCTTTTTGTAACACACGTTGATATTCATTACAAGGTTTCTGCAAGGATGCATGAGCTGCTTACAATAGAGACATGGCCTGTGAAAATGGGAGTTGTTTCCGGCGCAATGCACCAGATAATCCGAAAGCCGGACGGCCAGGTGAGCGCGGAAGCCGATGTAACATGGGGATGTGTTAACAAGCAGGCGCATCCTTCAAAAATCCCACCGGAATTTATGGTTGAAGGCTTACGGCCGGAATCAAATTAAGAGAGGCTCTAGAAACTTCAGTTTTTCGAGATGCCCTTAATATAATATCTTTCAGGCATAAAAAAACTCTCCGCAATCGGAGAGTTTTTGCTTTTGGACTAGTAGTCTCTTTTTTCTGACTTGCGTCTCTTGTTAAGAAGCTTGCGCTCTAAAGCTGTCTTCTTCTGATGACTTTCTGCAGAAGGTTTTACATAGTACTCGCGGCGTTTGAACTCGCGTATAATGCCCTCTTTTTCAACCATGCGCTTAAAGCGTTTGATTGCTTTCTCAAGGTTCTCTGAATCGTCTACAACGATTGTTGCCATGTAATTTCACCTCCTTATCTCCGGCAGTTCCGATAAGTTCATTTATTCTATGAAAAAACAAAAATGAATTCAAGTGAGCAGGCAAGAAAACAAAAAAGCTGCCTGTATTGCAGACAGCTTTTTTGCAGATAATTTGTTTTTATTTCACCAAAGCTTTTGCGGCCTCGAGAGCTTCTGCGTCTGGCGCAAGCTGCGCCTTTACAATGCCTTTTAGTGTTGCGCCGGCAGATGTTACGCGGTTGCCCCAGTCCTCAAGCATCTGTCCGCCACCCCAGTCGTAAGAGCCGAAAAGTCCGACAGTCTTTCCGCTGAGCTGTCCTTCGATTCCAGAGAAGAATTCCTCCATGGAATCCTCAAGCTGCTCAGCTCCCATTGCAGGGCTTCCAAGAAGGATAAGATCTGCTCCGAGAACTTCGTTCGGATCTGCAGCGTCAGCAGTGCTGAAATATGCATCTGGCGCAGCCTCTTTGATTGCGTTGGCAAGCTGTTCTGTATTGCCAGTTGTTGAAGCGTAAACTATAGCTACTTTCATTTTCTGTTTCTCCTTGTATTTTCGCCATGTTTTTATCTGTTATGCTCTGACAGAGCAATATTTTTGTGCGGCAAGAGGAACGCTAAGTCCCTGCTTTAGCCACGACATGCAAAGTTCAGTGCAGGCCTTGTATTTATTCATCATAGAAATTGCGGCTTGTTTGTTTCCGTAAACTTTCCAGAACCCGGAATAAATAAAGCCCTGCGCACGGTTGGCTTCAAATCCAAGCACATCTTCTAATGGATATCCAAGAAAAAGTCCAGTCTCATGTGGAAAATTTTCCTGATGCGCGAGGCGGTAAATAAGCTCGCTTAGAATTGAATTGAAACCTTTGTTTACCGGATAACCTTTTGATTTTAAGTACTTGATATTGTTTCTTTTGGAACAGACTTCTTCTAAGAGTTTTTTATCATAAACAAAGAATAAAATTCTAGTGTTGTCTTTTTTTACAGGTACAAAGAACCGCTTTGCCTTTGAGAAAGCGGTTCTCCAGCCCATAAGCTCGCGGCAGTTGATTCTGTAGCAATCGCTGCTCATACTGAAAAGGCTGGCTGGTTTTATTCCGCAGAGTGCGGGTGCGCTGCAATGAATTATCGTTTCCTCAAATCCCACTTTATTCACCAAAAAAAAGATGGCGGTATGGCGCTCCAGAGAAACAGTCAGAACTTAAGCACCAAACCGCCATGAGGTACACTGCGTTAGCAAGAGCTAACTTCAATTGTTAGCTTAGTGCAACACACGTTTCTTGTCAATAATTTTACAGAAAAAACTAAATAATTTTTATTTTTGCTCCGGCAGGACTAGGGAAAACTTTTACCGTGCAATTGTGTTTTTGGGCATTTGCTGTGAAAAAAGGAAAATCCATTGCATACTCGGATAAAATATCTTCGGGCCAGTAGCGCAGCGTTATAGTTGATGTTGCTCCGTCGCCGTCAGCATCGCTGAGCGCGCCGTAAAGAGTAATCAAGTCAATTGCAACCGGCAGATACTTTAGGATATGGGATTTCTCAAACTGGCTTTTGACAAATTCTTTTTGGAACTCTCGGATTTTGACAGGCTTTATATTAGAGCTGCCATTAACCGCAATGTTTTTATCTTTTAAGTATCTTTCAAATTCCTCAAGAAAAACACTTGCCTTTTTATGCAGATGGTAGATTACACAGTTAAACCAGCTTACGGCTCGTCCTTGCGTGTAAAAAAGATTGGTCGCCTGCGCAAGAGCTGCGGCTTCCGCAAGGTCTTCCTTAGGAAACTGTGGCGTTCTTAGCACGTGGTAAGGCGGAAAATGCTGCCATTCCATTCCGAAACCTTTTGCGTCGTCATGCAAGTCAGTTCCGGGCAGGACAGAAAGACAGAAAAGCTCAAGATTGTTTGGATAAAGACTCAGCGCATAGTCTATGCTGCTCTTAAATCCTTTCAGCGTGTCGCCGGGAAGTCCGTAGATTAAATCGAATCCAAAGGTAACTCCCGCATCGTTTAAAAACCCGATGTTGCGGGAGAACTTTTTTTTATCAAGCGTGCGGTGAACATTTCTTAAAACCTGCGCATCTGCGCTTTGCAGTCCGATTTGCAGAGCGCACTTTACCTGGCTGAATGCTGATGCCAGCTCCCTGTCTATAAATTCAGCACGGGCCTCAAAGTAATAGAAAGTATCGGGGGTTTTCTCTTTGATAAGAGAGAGCATTTTTAGCGCGCGTTCCTTGCTTGCATTGTATGTCGGGTCAAGAACAAACACTTGCGGAATCTTTTTTCTTGAGAACAAGTCTATTTCCTTTTCAAGGCGTTCCATAGGAAAATACGAGACACGGCTCTCGCCCTTTGACTCATAGCAGTATGAGCATTTGAACGGACATCCTCTCGCAAGCTCCCATAATGCTCCTCCGTATTTTGAAGGGTCAAGCGTTCCATCAAGATAAGGTGAGGACAGATTCTGCGGCAGGCATGGCAGCGCTCTTTCGGGCGGGAGCTGCCGGCATTCTTGCTGTTTCTGCCCTTTATTTCCGCTTAAAAAATATATGCCTGGAATATGGTAGTCTTTTAAAAGGGCTTCCTTGTGTATCCTAGAAAGGAGCTCTGGTGTCGCGCTTTCCCCTGCTCCCGCTGTTGTATAGTCAAATCCGGAAAAGACAAAAGGATCCGCAGTAACCTCAGGGCCGCCGGCGATTGTCACTACAGAAGGACATAGTTTTTTTATCTCCTCCGCCGCTTTTTCCAGCGCAAAGTGATTCCACACATAAACGCTAAAAAGAATTGCTGAGGGATTTTTGCTAGCCAGTTTTTTTGCGATATAAGATCCAACCGCAGAATCGCCTGCAATGTTTGAAATTTGCTCTATTTCAGGATCCTCGCTGCAGAAATCAAAAAGCTCAACTTCATAGATGCCTTTTGTTCGGCTGTCATTCTTTACGGCAGATGCAATGCACGCGGCCCCCAGGGGCAGTGCCTGGGGGGACTTCTCAATCAAGAGTGTTGTGCAAATCAGTTTTTTCATGATTTCTTTGCCGCTTTAGGCAAGGCTACTTATTTTTGTTAATAATCCGCTCTTCAAATTTGCCGGTAGCAATATCAATGTACCGCACAAAGAGGCTTACTTTGTTGTCCTCGTTCAGGCTTGCCCAAAGCATCCCTGAGAATTCATCAATTCCGCCTTTTATGCTGACAAGCTCAGGCTCTCCTTCAAAAGAAGGCAAAGGGCTGCCGTTTCCCATGTACGTGTGGATAAAGCGTCCTTGTCCTTTTACAGGATTGTCGTATGAAAAAGTAAAACGCAAGGTATTGTCAGGATTTCCGTTGTCGCTTTTCAAGATTGAGATTGCGTAGTCAAGCTTGCCGTTTTGAATATTAAGCACAGACGAGATTCTCGGAGTATAATTAGGCGCATCGTGCTCATACTTGCGAGAACGGAGAGACTGCTCGAATGTCTTTCCGTTCTTCAAGCCTTCGAATATAGTGTCTGTCTGGTCACCGTTTGTAACAATTGTTGTATTATTTAGCTGGCGGACTGCGGCGTAGATTATAAGGCTTGGATCTCCTGCGATAAGAGTTGGATCAAAGGCCTTTGTGCGGACAACTTCGCTTCCATTCTCGTCTTCTGCGACAAAGATACGGTTGCGGCTGCCGGCGCTTCTTCCCATTGTCCAGTATGCGCTTACTGCATATTTGCCATCTTCTGAAAGTCCTGCGACAATTCCGCGTCCAGGATATTCATTTTCACTTAAAATCTTGCCTAAATCGTTGATTTTCATAAAAACCTCAGAACATATCGCTAAGGAAGCATCGCCGCAATTCAATCCAACCATTCTGTCATATTTGCTGATAACGAAAGGTGGAAGAGATAGCGTTTTTTGATAACCTTAAGCGTAATTAAACTTTTATAATTATCCACAGTTTAAGAAGGTTTTTCAACATACACAAAAAGAGCATATTTTGAATTTTTCAAATCATATTATATATGTTTTTAATTTAATATTGACTATTTTATCACCGATAATAAAATAATTCGCTGTGCGGAAAACTCCAAAGGCGGCAAGATAAAAATATTTACGTGTATTTTTATTACGATAAGCACCAGTTGCTTTATGTTTTGCCATCTTTGGTGAAAAAGCAAGGAGGATACCAATGAGTGATGCTCTTTATGACGAAACAGTCTTAGAAAGCCAAAGCCAGCTGCAGAATTCTAATCAGAATGTAAAAGATAAGCCTCTTTCAAGAGAGGAGGAAACAGAAGTTCAAGTCAGTCAGAAAAAGAAACATAAAGAAAGAAAAAAGGCTCCGGAAAAAGCTAAGTTTAGTTTCAAGAAGTTGCGGAGAACAATCGCATTTAAATTTGTCGCAGTCCTTTTTGTTTTTCTTGTGATTTCATTCTCTGCTCTTGCCTTTATTCTTTTAAATTCAATTGAAAAGGATAATACTGAAACCTATACGACTTTCTCAACACAAATAGCTGAGCGTACTGCCGACGGATTGACTTACTGGCTGGAAAGCTATCTTAAGGATTTTGGAATCTTCTCAAAGAGCTATGCGTTTACCTCAGGTGATTTTGGGCTTGCCTGCCAGTACTTGAGCGATAACGAGGAGCTGATTGATCCTAACTTTGATTTTATCGGAATCGCGGATCAAAGCGGCGAGATGTATTCTTCAAACGGAACTCTATCAGATGTTTCCCATGAGCCGTTCTTTACAGAAATCCAGTCAAACGGAAAATCGTTCTATATATCAGATCCTTATCCTTCGCCGGATGGAATAGGATACATTTTCTATATCTCAGCGCCGGTGAATAATACAAACAATTCATTTTGGGGCGTAATTGTAGGAGCGCTCGCCTTAAGCAAGGTTAATTATCAGATTACACAGGCATCTTTGACACAGAACGGCTTTATATTCGCGCTGGACTCAGATGGCAATATAATTGCGCACTCAGACCCTGAAAAGATAATGAAGAATTTTTACAACATGAGAGACGAGCAGACTGGCTACAAGGGTTACCACGATATGGTTCAAAGAATGCTTTTAAGCCAGGCAGGAAGCGCAATAATTGAAGACTCAGAGAGAAACGCGACAAACTACGTGTTCTTCTGCCCGATAAACCATACAAACTGGTCTTTAGCGATTGCCATAAACCAGTCAGAAATCAGCGACTCTACGCTAAAGAGCGCTTTCCAGATTATTTTCATAAGCATAATAATTGCAGCTATTCTCCTGGTCATTACATCTGTCTATATGAGATTTCTTGTCCATCCTCTCGTCAGACTCAAGAATGCGATTATTGGTATTGCCTCTGGAGATGCGGATTTAACAAAACGTATTCAGGTAAAGTCAAAGAATGAAATTGGTGAGGTTGTAATGGGATTCAATACCTTTACAGAGAACTTGCACCATATAATAAAACGCATAAAGGAATCAAAAGATGAGCTTTCTAAAGTTGACAGCTACATGGCGGAAACCACAAAAGAGACAGGCGCGTCAATAAACGAAATCATCTCCCATATTAATACGGTAAGCTCGCAGATTGACTTGCAGGGGCAGTCGGTCAAGGAAACGGCTGGAAAAGTAAACCAGATTGCACAGAGCATAGAGTCTCTTAATTCAATGATTGAGAACCAGTCGTCAGGCGTTACCCAGGCCAGCGCGGCTGTTGAGCAGATGCTTGGCAATATTGTGTCCGTAACGCGGAGCACAGAGAAAATGGCTGATTCTTTTACCGAGCTGGAAAATGATACGTCTACAGGAATTGAAAAGCAGAACGCTGTAAATGAGCAAATCCAGAGGATACAAGAGCAGAGCCTTATGCTTATGGAGGCGAACAAGGTTATATCCAAGATTGCAAGCGAGACAAACCTCCTGGCAATGAATGCTTCTATAGAGGCCGCTCATGCAGGAGACGCAGGACGAGGATTCAGTGTTGTTGCTGATGAGATACACGTGCTCTCTGAGACTTCCAGCAAGCAGTCAAAGAGAATAAAGGATGAGCTTCAGAAAATACAGGATTCAATCGGAACAGTTGTCCAGTCTTCCGCAGAGGCGAAAAATGCGTTTAATGCTGTTACAGATAAAATCCGTGAGACAGATCAGCTTGTGCAGCAGATTAAAGGCGCAATGGAGGAAAGCGAGGTTGGAAGCCATCAGATTACAGACGCCCTGAAGATGATGAATGAGTCAACATCTGATGTGCGCGGAGCTTCTGGAAGCATGTCGGCAGGAAACCAGGGAATTCTGGATCAGATTAATAAGCTCCAGGCTGTGACGGAGGAAATCACTTCCAGCGTCTCAGAGATGACAACCTATGCAAACCGTATCAGCCGCAATGGAAAAACTCTTTCTGATAATTCAGAGATAATGCAGACTTCAATTGCAAAGATTGGCTCACAGATTGATTTATTCAAGGTTTAGAATATAATGACGGCATGACTTGTGAACTTTCAATCACCCTCATGCCTCAGGAAGAGAATAACCAGGCAGTAATCAATAGTAAGATCCGGCAGCAGCTGGACGAAAAAAAAGTCCATGCAGCCGGACAGAAAATCACTCCAGTTTTTATAAAGAAATCAATTGACGCGCGGCATTCGCAGATAAAGCTGATAATGCGCTATAAAGTCTACATAGGCGAGGAGCCGGAGGACTTTGAGAATATTGCGCTCAACTGGCATCACGCTGATGGCAGTCATTCTGTAATAATAGTTGGATGCGGGCCGGCCGGCTTGTATGCGGCTTTTAAGCTTTTTGAGGCCGGCATAAAGCCTATTATCATTGAGCGGGGGAATTCAACATCTGCCCGCTCGGAAGATATTTTTAATCTTACAAAAGAAGGCCTGCTGAACGAGAATTCAAATTTCTGCTTTGGCTCTGGCGGAGCAGGAACTTTCTCTGACGGAAAGCTTTACACACGCTCAAACAAGAGAGGCGATATTTATAAGATTTACCGGATTTTTGTAGAATTCGGAGCGAACCCGAATATACTCACAGACGCGCATCCTCATATCGGGACAGACAAGCTTCCAGGAATCGTTGACCGCATGGAAAAGAAGATTGTGGAGCTTGGTGGCGAGATTCTCTTTAATACGCTTTGCACTGACCTGATTACAGAGAAAGGCGCAGACGGCGGAATAAAAGCAACTGGTGTAAGAATCAGGAGCCTGCTGAGCGGCGAGGAAAAGGATTTGAATGCGGACGCAATAATTCTTGCTACAGGACATTCTGCCGCCGGTGTCTACAAGATGATTGCGAGAACTGCGCCTGCTGCTCTTGAGGCCAAGACGTTCGCGGTAGGCGTAAGAGTTGAGCATCCCCGCAATATTATAGATACGATTCAGTTCCACGGACAGAAAATGCCGTCTGCCGCAGAGTACCGGCTTACAACGCAGGTAAAAGAGCGCGGTGTCTATAGTTTCTGCATGTGTCCAGGCGGATATGTCGTTCCTTGCGCAACAGCCAGCGACCAGATTGTTGTGAACGGCATGAGCTCTTCGGGGCGCAACAGCCAGTGGTCAAATGCGGCGATTGTTGTGGAGAGGAGACCAGAGGATATTCCGCAGGAGTTTGTGGAACAGGCGCAGAAAGAGGGATGTCCGGCGCTTGCGGGGCTTTTCTGGCGCACTTGGCTGGAAAATCTTACATTTAAGAACGGCAACGGGCAGTTTGCTCCGGCGCAAAGGCTCACAGACTTTATTGAAGGCAAGGACTCTGTGTCTTTGCCGTCTACAAGCTATAAGCCGGGAGTTGTTCCAAGCAGACTTGACTTATGGCTTCCAAAGGATATTTCAAGCCGGCTGAAGACGGCCTTTAAGGATTTTAACAGCAGCATGAAAGGCTTTGTCTGCGACGAGGCTCTTTTGATAGCCTCCGAGACAAGGACAAGCACACCTGTACGCATCCTCCGCGACAAGCAGACATTGGAATGTGT
>CAZURC010000035.1:0-15401 GCA_964623405.1 uncultured Treponema sp. | reverse complement strand
GCGCCGCTTGTTCTAGCCAAGCGGCGCTGTCTGTACAGGATTTCTACAGGTCTGAGTCCGGAACATCAACTTTCTTGATATGCCATATATCGCGCACATAGTCTTCTATTGTGCGGTCGGAAGAGAATTTTCCGCTATTGGCTATGTTGATTAATGTCTTCCGCGCCCAGCCTTTCTTGTCCTTGTAGGCCTCGGCGACTTGCTCCTGAGCCTTGCAGTAAAGGTCAAAGTCTGCAAGAACATAGTAGACATCAGCCCGCTGGCCCTCTACACCATAGACAAGAGAATCATGGATTTCCTTGAAAATCTGATGGCTAGGATCGTAAGTTCCGTCAACAAGCTGCTCTACAACCTTGGAAAGAGCAGGATTGCGCTCAAGGTACTGCTGCGGATTATAAGTATGCTCTGTCTCCATTTTCTGGATTTCATCGGAGGTAAGGCCAAACGGGAAATTGTTTTCCTTTCCTGCTTCCTCAAAAATCTCAATATTCGCTCCGTCCATTGTTCCAAGCGTAAGAGCGCCGTTCACCATGAATTTCATGTTAGAAGTTCCAGATGCTTCCTTTCCCGCTGTGGAAATCTGCTCAGAGACATCTGCTGCTGGGAAAATCTTTTCGGCAATAGAAACCCTGTAATTCTCGATGAACACGACACGGAGCTTTCCTCCCACGCGTCTGTCATTATTTACACGCTCAGCGACTGTGTTAATCAGCTTTATTATTGACTTTGCGCGTCTGTAGCCTGAGGCAGCCTTTGCTCCAAAAATAAAGGTTCTGTTCGGAGGATTGAATGTAGGATCTTCAATAATCTTGTTGTATAGGTACATTATATGAAGAATATTCAGAAGCTGTCTCTTATATTCATGCAAGCGCTTAACCTGAACATCAAAAATTGAGTCTGGATCAAGAAATTCATTCTGCTTATGCTTTAAATAGTCTACAAGGATTTCCTTGTTGTGCTTTTTTATTTCAATAAGCTCTTCAAGCGACTTGTTGTCATCTGCGTATTTCTCAAGCCCCTTGAGCTTTGTCAAATCCTTCTCCCAGCCATGCCCTATTCTCTTGGTGATAAAGCTCGCGAGTTCCGGATTTGCGTTGCAGAGCCAGCGGCGCTGTGTGATTCCATTTGTCTTGTTATTGAATTTCTGAGGATAAAGCTCATACCAGTCTTTAAGCTCAACATTCTTAAGAAGCTCCGTATGCAGAGCCGCAACTCCATTCACGCTGAATCCCGCATGTATTGCCAGCCAAGCCATATATACCTTTCCATCATGAATAATTGACATGCGGTTCTGCTTCTTATAGTCGTTAGGATATTTTGCGCGGAGCTCAATAAGGAAGCGGCGGTTGATTTCCTCTACAATCTGATAAATACGCGGCAAGAGTCCCTGGAAAATATCTATATCCCATTTCTCAAGAGCCTCCGCAAGAATTGTATGATTTGTGTAGGCGAATGTCTTTGTCACAATCTCCCAAGCATCATTCCAGCCCATAGCATACTCATCCATCAGAATTCTCATAAGCTCAGGAATCGCTACAACTGGATGCGTATCGTTAAGCTGAATTACATGCATATCAGGGAATTTTGAGAAGTCCGTGCCATAGTCTGCGACAAAGTGATGCACAAGGTCCTGCAGCGAGGCAGAGCAGAAGAAATACTGCTGCTTTAACCTTAAGGTCTTTCCCTGCGGTCCGTTGTCATTCGGATAAAGAACGCGTGTTATATTCTCCGCATTATTCTGCTTATAAACAGCCTCGTTGTATCTCATGTCATTAAAAAGCTGAAGGTCAAATCCGTCGGGGCTGGAAGCCTGCCAGAGGCGAAGCGTATTCACAGTGTTTGTATCAAAACCTACTATTGGCATGTCATAAGGTGTCGCTGTCACTTCTTCTGCATTTTCCAGATAAAACCTGTCCTGGCCGTCCGGTGTCTTTCCGTATTTTATTTCTCCGCCGAACTTTACTGTAACCGCAAGGTCAGAGCGCTTTACTTCCCACGGGTCGCGGTGCTTGAGCCAGTTATCCGGATATTCAACCTGATAGCCGTTCTCTATATGTTGCTCAAACATTCCGTACTCATAGCGGATTCCATACCCATGCCCAGGATAGTCGAGTGTAGCAAGTGAATCCAGGAAACATGCGGCAAGGCGGCCAAGTCCGCCGTTTCCAAGTCCTGCGTCTGGCTCCTGATCCTCTATTACGTTAAAGTCAATGTCCATATTTTTGAGGACTTTCTTGACTTCGTCTTTTATCCCAAGATTGATAAGGTTGTTGCTTAATGCTCTTCCCATCAAAAATTCTGCGGAAAGATAATAAAGCTGCTTTGTTGGCTTCTTCTCATATTCCTTGCGGGTTGCCATCCATGAAGGCAATATAAGTTCCTGTACAGAAGCGCTCACTGCGTCAAAAAGGTCATGGCTGCTGGCCTGTGAAATGTCTTTTCCGTATTGCCTGCGGAGACGTGCTGCCAAGTTTTCACGGAACTGTTCTGCATCAAATTTCATATTTATCTCCCATAAAACACCGCGTTAGCGGTCGTGCAAGGAGGCACAAAATACAAGTTGCAACGCAACTTGCGAGATAAAAATTACACGGATGTAATTTTTATCTCGCCTCCCTAGTCTTAAAATGAAACTTAAATTTTGCATAATCCTATCATGAATTATGACTATTTACTAATAAAAACAACTGCGGAGCTAGATAAAATAACATATTTTTCCTGGTTTCTCAGAAGCTCCTCGTTTCCGGGACTTAGAATACAGCCGTCATTCTCTATAGCTGTATCAACAACCCTATACCACTTTCTTCCGATTGTAGGAGCTGGTATTGTAATTGTGGCGTCATGTATATCTGCATTGAAGGCGACATAGAAATCGTTATCCTCCTCAAGAGCCTCATTGCCTGCGCCACCGCCTAATCTAAACGCAAGGAATCTGTTTATCTTTGTCCAGTCCGGAGTAAGACCGTCAATATTGAACCAGTTTATGTCCGCAGGGCTTATGTCACTCGCAGATTTCTGCCCCTCAAAAAACTTTGTACGCGTAAAGACACGGTGATCAAGCCTAAGATCTATCAAATTACGCACAAACCGCAGCATACTGTCATTTTTCTTGACATCATTCCAATTAAACCAGCTTATCTCGCTGTCCTGGCAGTACGGGTTATTGTTTCCCCCTTGTGTCCTTTGAACTTCATCACCTGATGTAAGCATCGGGGTTCCCTGGCTCAGGAGCAAAGCTGTAAAAAAGTTTCTTATTTGCCTGATTCTCGCTTTTTCTATCTTTGGATTGAGGGTTGGACCTTCAAAGCCATTATTATAGCTCAAGTTGTTATCGGTTCCGTCACGGTTTGACTCTCCGTTCTGCTCATTGTGCTTGTAGTTGTACGAAACCAAGTCATTAAGAGTGAAACCATCATGGCTTGTAATATAGTTGATTGAGTGATACGGTCTTCTGCTGCTTGCTGAATATAAATCGCTGGAACCGGAAATTCTTGTAGCGGCCTCTGTAGACATCTTCTCGTCGCCACGGATAAAACGCCGCATTCCGTCACGGAATTTATCGTTCCATTCGCACCACCTTCCTCCAGGGAAAGAGCCTGTCTGATAAGCGCCGCTTGCATCCCACGGCTCTGCTATAATCTTTATGTTTCTCAAGACAGGATCCTCGCTTATGCGGCGCGGAAGAGGAGCTTCTCCTGTTAAAAATCCGTGCTCATCGCGGGCGAGCACGCTCGCCAAGTCAAAACGGAAGCCGTCAACATGCATCTCGCGAACCCAGTAGCGGAGACAGCTCATGATATAGTCCTGGACGACAGGATGATTGCAGTTAAGCGCATTGCCGCATCCAGAGAAATTTACATAGTAGCGCTTGTCTGTGCTCACCAGCTGATAGTAAATTGAATTATCAAAGCCGCGGAAATTCAAGGTAATTCCATGCTCATTGCCTTCCGCCGAATGATTAAATACAACATCCAGAAGAACCTCAATTCCTGCCTTGTGAAAAGCCTTTACCATGTCCTTGAATTCGTTTACACATGCGCCAGGCCTTTTGTCAGAAGAATAGCTTGCTTTTGGAGCATAGAACGCAACCGTGCTGTATCCCCAGTAGTTCACAAGTCTTTTTCCTGTCATTGGATTCACGTTTGTATTCTCAAACGCATCAAACTCCTGAACAGGCAACAGCTCAACCGCTGTAATTCCAAGTCTCTTTAGATAAGGGATTTTTTCGATAACACCACGGTAAGTTCCCGGGAACTTTACCTGAGAAGAAGGAGATGATGTAAAGCCTTTTACATGCATCTCGTAGATTACAGTTCTGTTCATTGGCGTGCACAAAGGCTTGTCTCCGTTCCACTCATAAGAAGAGCTGTCAACGACAACACACTTTGGCATCTTGGATAGAGAACAAGGTTTGCCAGGTGATACATTCTTAAAGAGCGAGCCTTCTGTAAGCGCATGTGCCTTTGGATCATAAAGATAAGAGGTCTTGTTAAATCTATGTCCTTTTTCCGGCTCAAACGGCCCGTCAACACGGTAAAGATAAAGCGCCCCTGGCTTAAGCCCCGCAACAAAGACATGCCACAAATCGCCTGTTTTGTTAAGCTCTGGATCAAGCTCAACAGTCTTATAAGGCGCCCCATCATCTGGCTTTTTAAACAACTCAAGGAAAACGGCAGATGCATTGCGGCTGAACACACAAAAATTAACTCCGCCATTTGAATAAACAGCTCCCGCGTCCCAGGGCTGTCCAGGAAGAATTCGTAAATGATCCATAAGCTTATTTTAACGTATTAACAAACGCCTAGCCAATAAGCAGTATTTTAAAAACAAAGTTTTCCAAAACTGCCCATTCCATATATCAAGTTTTTCTTGCCTTATTCGGCAAGGCGCGGACACTGCTCAAGAATTATATCCAAAGCCTTGTTGCGCACAGTCTCGTCTGGAAACACAAGGGTAATCTTTGCGCCTTTTTTCGGCAGAACTTCCAATAGCCTAAAGTCAACCTGCGAAGTATCCTCCTGTCTCTCATAGCTTACTGTAGGGAGTGAAAGTATGTCATCGTATTTTATCGCAGTTGTATCGCTTATTATCATATTCTCAAAAACCCCGTTCATTCCGCTATTTGCGACTTCCTTCGCCGCTATGCTTGCGCCGATAAGCGCTGTCAAAAGAAAAATCACAGAAATATAGGCAGGAAAATCTCTCAAAGGCACAATACCTATCAGCGCCCCGGAAACAACAAAAATCAATATCGAGCGCATAGGAAAATCTGACTTGAGTTTCATCTTAAGAGCCCCGCACTCCGCCTTGATTCTTTTTATTTTTAACGGAATGCAGGCTATCAATGCTATAAAAACAATGCCGGCAATTGCCGCAAGTATAAGTACAGCTGTTTTTTTATCCATCAGTTTTCTCCATAGTTGTGCAATGCTAGCCACAATTTTAGTGTTTTATTAGCGCTTGCAAAAGCCAGCGGAACGTTGTCCACATCCTGAGGGGATTTTATCTGAACTCTCTCAAAGTTTTCAACCTCTCCTTTCTGCGCAATAAGCTTTGCCCCCTTAGGCAGCACTGCCTCAAAAAACAAATCACAGGTCTTGTAGGTTACTTTCTTATACTCATAGGTATTTGGAAAACTGCAAAGGTACTTTATTTCATGAGGCTCAACACCGGCCTCCTCTATGCATTCCCTACGGCATGCTTCCTCTGCTGTCTCATCTGGATCAACAAATCCTCCCGGCAAAGCAAGGAATCCTTTGCGTGGCTCTTTTGCGCGTTTCTCAAGCAGAATTCTTCCACTCTCATCTTGTATTACAAGACCGACTGCGGCCGCCACATTATTATATAAATCAAACCCGCAGTCTGCGCATATCCACTTGCGGTTGTTCACATTCCTTATATTCCTGCCGCCGCAAATTGGACACAAATTAAAATCATTCATATACAATTCCTTAAGGCGAGGCAAACATCGCCTAATAATATAAAATCTGAAAATCGCATGTTTTCTTAAAGCCTGTGCATGTATAAGCCTTTATAGCCGGAGCATTTGTTTTTTTTACAAAAAGCACGCATTTCTTGCCTTCAGACTGTAGACGCTGAGACACAGAATTTAAAAGCGCTGTGGCAAGTCCGTGGCTTCTGTATCGGGGAATGACAAATACTCCGCCAATCTGAGCATAGTTCCTGCCGGCGGCGCTTACGGTAAGCTTGCACAGCGGAACACTATTTATTTTCCCGACATAAACCGCATTTGCTTCCATAAAGTTCTCAAATTTTGCTCGGCAGCTATCCTCATCAAAATCTGCTCCATCTATAACAACTTCCTCTTTCTCGTAGGCCTTCTGCAGCGCAAAAACTTTTTGCTCATCCTTCTCCTTGCAAATCTCAACTTTAAGCTGGCTATTCATTTTCTGCAAATTCTTCACAGAGTCAAATCTGCCGTTTTCCATTAAATCGTATTCAATTTGAACAGCAGGCTTTTCTCCAAAGGAGTTCTCTAAAATCTCCTTAAAAATCATGTTGCCGCTCCGTTCTCCTGCAATGCTAAAAATATATTTTACAGTCCGCTCCCTAAAGAACGCCTCAAGCGCATTTTTTACTTCTGGACGGCTTTTACCATAAGCATCCGGAATACAGTGATGAATTGAGCTTCCCTGCCACCAGCTGAATACTCCATGTATTTCCCTAAAAGAGCCGCGGATAATATAGACTTGGCACGCTCCGTGGAGAATCTGGGAATAGAGAACAACAGAGAATTTCTCATAAGGAGAAAGATAGTCAAGAACATCTTTAACTTCATTCTTATGCATCAGCTCAACAAGCATTTTTTTAAGATAAACCATACCTCTAACTTTTTCAATAAATGCAAATATTGCCTAGTTTTTTCCGAACTTATATAATTTTGAAAATCTCAAAACCAAGTTCTGATGGGCCTGCGCAAACTCTAGGCCGATGAACATATTGCGCTTAAGATACCGCTTTTCTAAGGAAAATCTATGGAATATATAAATTTAGACATGCCAAAAGCTGGAGACACCGTTGTTGTAGGAATGTCTGGAGGAGTTGACTCTACCTTGACAGCTCTCATGCTCAAGGAAAAAGGTTGCAATGTCATAGGAGCAACAATGTCTATCTGGGATGGAAGACTTCCAGAGATAAAAACAGATAAGCCCATACGCGAAGCTTGCTATGGACCAGGCGAAGAAGAAAATATAGAAGAATGTGAGGAATTCTGCAAAGAGCACGGAATCGAATACCATGTAATTGATGTAAAGGAAACTTACCGCAAAGTTGTGCTTGAGTACTTTAAAAGCGAATACCGCTCAGGAAGAACGCCAAATCCATGCATACGGTGCAACCGCTTTATAAAATTCGATGCGCTCTTAGCAGGAATAAAAGCCCTTAATATTGAATTTGATTATTTTTGCACAGGCCATTACGCCCGCATTGTCCGTCCAAAGGAGGGATTGTTCAGCTCAAATGAGAAGCCTGCAATGATTGCAGGAGCAGCAGATACAGCAAAGGATCAGACTTATTTTCTATATCGTCTGCCTTCTCATATTCTGGAGAAAGTCCGGTTTCCGCTTGCGCTGACTCATAAGCAGGAAGTCTTTGAGCTTGCAAAGAAAGCCAACCTGGAAGCCGCAAGCCGTGAGGAAAGCCAGGACTTTATCCCGCCTGAATATTTTGACATGCTCTTTAATGACAAGCCAAGTGTTCCCGGCGATATTATAGATCTTGACGGACATGTTCTTGGCCGCCACAGAGGAATCGAGCATTACACAATAGGCCAGCGAAAGGGGCTTGGAATTGCTCTAAGCTATCCGGCTTACGTCCAGCACATAGACGCAAAGAATAATGTGATTGTGCTTGCGAAAAGCGATGATTTGAACTCTTCAGCCTTGATTGCCGATGATTTTGTATGGCCGGCAGACATTGAGCCTAAAGAGCCTTTTAGGGCCATGGTAAAAATAAGGCTTGCAAGCCGACCGGCTCCTGCAACTGTAGAAAAATATGTTCCAAGCGCTGATGACGCAACCGCCTACATAGGCACTGCATGGAAAATAACCTTTGATGAGCCACAGAGAGCTGTAGCTCCAGGACAGTCCGCAGTTCTCTATGCAGACGGCGTTATACGTGGTGGAGGAATTATAAGCAGGACTATGTAAGGGTCCTGCAAGAGTATTTATTTTGCGTCAGCGGAGCTAGCCGTAGCAGGCTCAACAGCAGGCTGTGCATCCGCCTCGCCGTAGTTATAGGCATATTCATTGATGTCTATAAGCTCATTTACTGTTCCGCCAAATTTCTCAGAGACAGTATAAGTTGTTGTCCTTGTAACATTGCCGTTTTCATCATACTTGTAGATAATACGCTGAACCAATTTGTTGGAAGAATTATATGTCTGCTCCTCAGTGATTGCATATTTCTCATCAAACCGGAAAACGACTCTTTGCGCTGTGCTTCCGTTGCTGCCTGAGTAGGCGATCTCGGAAAGCTTGCCTGCATCATTGTAAGTATAGGCGCGTCTCTGTTCCAATGAGCCGTCAGCATTGTAAGAGCAAATCTCCGAGTCTCGTCCCTGGTCGTCAAATTTGGTTATTGTCTTTCCAAGAAGAGCGCCGTCAGCATTGTAATAAGCCTCTTCGCTCTGCTTTCCAGCAGTAATCTTCCAAATGCTTTTGTTTACAAGCATATCGCTTGCGTTATACTCAGATTCCTCAGTCTTGTTCCCTTTTGCGTCATAAGAAATGACTGATTTCCAGCTCACTTTTCCATCAGAATCATAGCCAGTTGTCACAGCAAGATTGCCTTGCGCATCATAGCTAAACACGAGACGGTCAACAAGAGAGTCTTTTGGCGTAAGCTCAGAAGTTTCTGTCTCAAGCCCGTTCGAGTCAAAAACGTGGACGAACTTAGCCTTTGGAGAACGGTAATAGTCTCCGAACTTTTCTGTAATTGTATAGGCTGTTCTTGTGTAATCCTTTACAGCCCCTGCCGGTTTTATATGCGCGGATGTGTCAAAAGCGTAAAGGCTATATGTCAGCGCGGCAGCGGTCAAAACAAGAAGAGTTTTTTTCATATTATATCCTCCAAATAAAATCTCTTATATTCATTATCGGCAGAATAAACTGTTCAATTCTACTCTTTTGTATTTTTTTTAACAAATATTTTATAAAATAGCATAAAATGGTCTTATATGGATTTCTTTGAACTGAATGCCTTTCTGACACTCTCCAAGACTCTGCATTTTGCAAAGACTGCGGAAAAAGTGAATCTAAGCCCGTCCGCCTTGAGCCGCATGATAAGCCGGCTTGAGGACGAAGCCGGATATGCTCTGCTGGAACGAAGCAACCGTGAAGTTCACCTTACAGAGCAAGGAAAGGTCTTTGCCGAATTCGCAAAGACCTGCCTGCAAGAAAAAGAAGATGTGCTTGCAAAGCTCAGTTCACCAGAAGGCGCTATATCCGGAACCTTGCACGTATATGCGTCAGTAACCGCCTGCTACTCGATTATGCCTCCGTTCTTAAAGAGAGTCGCGTCTGAATATCCTGAGCTGCATCTTAATGTGCAGACAGGAGACCCTGCAGGAGCCGTCCTGGCTGTAAAAGACGGAAGAGCTGATGTAGCCGTCGCCGCAATCCCAGACGGAGGCATTAGAGGAATGGACTGCATCCCTGTCAGAAGAACCCCTTTGGTCTTTGCCGCAAGCATAGGCGGGCCTTATGAGAAAGTAAGCGGAAGTCCTCAAGACATAGTCTCCTCTGTTCCTCTTATCCTGCCAAAAACCGGCCTTGCGCGCGAAAGATTTGACTTTTGGACTGAGTCAAGGAATGTCCGCCCCGTAATAGCCGCAGAGACAGAAGGCAATGAGGCAATAATGGCTTTAGTGCAACTAGGGCTTGGGATAGGCCTTGTTCCTCATATTGTCTTGACAAACGGCCCTTATGAAAAAGGTTTCACATGCCATGCGGCGGGAAATGCGCTTGGCTATTATGAGGTGGGCTTTATTCAAAAAACACAGTACGCAGGCGGAGAGACATATAAAAGAATGCGGCAGGCAATAACCAAAATACTGCATGAGCACAATAACTGAAAAAGCCGCCTAAGCAGAATTTTGCAAGGCGGCTTAATACAAGATATTCCAGGATAGGATTTTACTTATTAAACTGCTTATCAAGCCAGTCAAAAGCATCTTTCTGCTGCTCAGCAGGGAATGCGTGCTCCATGCCGGCGACAATTTCCGTCTTAAGCTTATCCTCCGCGCCGTTAGCGGCCCAGATTTTATGCACTTTCTCGTAAGCCTCTTTTGTTCCTTCCTCAGGGTTTACACCGTCATACTGACCGCCGATAAAATACATTGGCTTCGGAGCGGCCAGTCCTGCCACGTCAGGATAGTCAAGATATTTTGCAATAGTAGGATGCAGCATTGAGAACGCTGAATTTCCCTTGAGCTGTCCGTCATTAGGAATGATATGTCCCTTCATAGTCCCGAACCAGCAGACAGAAATACCGGCGGTAATATCATCACTTATTGCCGCAAGCTGCCATGAACGGAATCCGCCCATGCTAAAACCGACACATGCGACCCTGCTCTTATCTACCTGCGGAAGACTTGCGAGAAATTTAGCCGCGCGGCAATCCTCCTGGGCAATGATTCCTGCAAAGCTTGTTCCCATATTGAACAGGTTTGAGGCAAGAGACTGCTGGCTGTCCGTGCTAAAGCCTTTTACAGAACGGTCGCCCCAGCCAAGAGCGTCAAAGCTCAATACAACATAGCCGCGCTTTGCAAGCTCATCGCCTGGATACTGCTTAGAGAAGTAGTTTGCCGCCCAGCTGTCCGCTTTCTTGAGCTTTGCGGCATCATCCTCAGTCTTTCCAAAAGGCTTTACCATTTTTTCCTTGCCAATCACAAAGTTTGAGCCATGATCGTGCAGCATCAAAGCGGCAGGGAAAGTCTGATTCTTCTTTCCCTTTGGCACAAGAAGATAAGCAAGAACGCGGCTGTCCTGAGAGATGCTGAATACAATCTTCTGCGCCGTGTAGCCATCTCGTTTTTCTGAGTCTATGACAACCATGTCAAACGGAGTATTGTCCTCTTCCTGTATAATAAGCTCCCGGGCTTTTGCAAGTCCATCTTTTTTCCATTGAGCTGGATCAACACCATCCTTGTAGCCCATAGAAAAAGTCCACCGGCTTTTTATGTTCTCATAGAAAGTCGGAAGACACCTGCTAGAAGCGTTTATCTCCTGTGTCACGTAGTCCTTGCTCCCTTCAGCATAAGCAGAAAATGAAATAAGCGCGGCCGCGACCGCGACAATCGATTTTTTTAGAATTCTTTTCATGCATATCTCCTATATTAAAATATCAAGTTTATAACATATTTTAATACTGTTTTTATGATATGTAAAACTTGTTTTTATTTCCGAGGTCTCTCTCCAATTCTTTGCCCGTATTTTACAGGAACTTCTTTTCCTTCGGAAACTTTTTCCAATATTTCTGAGTCAAGCGAAATCCTGCCTTTTTCAAAAAGAAGAACAATGGTTGACCCATGCAAATCAAAATATCCCTTTTCCTCACCTTTCTTAAAGCGATAATTTTCATGATGGTTTTTAATTCCGCCAACAGCAAAAGCCCCAATTTCAACCTGCGCAACATCGCCAAAATTCTCTGTGCGAAGAATTGTCCAGCTGCGCCGATTCTTTGTATAAACACGGAAAGCAGCGCAGCAGACCGGCTGCACAGAATAAAGAGCGCCTTTTATAAAGTGATTATCCTCAAGAGAGCCGGAATCAATATAGCAGTAGCGGTGGTAATCTGTGGCCGCAAGCCGAAAAACAAGACAGTCTCCGCCGCAGAATTTTGAGTCAAACTCTCCGCTCTCAAAAAAATCACTCAAAGCATACTCAAAGCCTTTTATAAAAAAAGTTGAATTTTCTTCTATTTTATAAACACTCAAGGAACTGTCGCATGGAGAAATCAAGCAGTCTGGGGCAGTGTCTGGAACACGGCTTGAATCAACTCTGGTAAAAAAATCATTGAATGACTTAAAGCTTCTTTCCTTAAAAGCGGACATATCAATTTTATTTGACTTTATGAACCCTGAAACAATGAATCTGCTAAGAGGACTTCTCAAGAAAGCTCCCATAACTTTCGGCACCTGAAGAAAAAGAGTCATGTTGTATAAAAAACGTCCGAAACGGCTTCTGCACAGAAAAACAACGGCCTTGCTGCTGCCAGGCTCATCTCCATAAAAATCAATTGCGCTCATGCAGAAAGTTTAACAGATAAGGAGATATTTGTCGCTTCACAAAAGTGAATCGCACTCTGCCGTGCACAAACAGTTTTCTGCGAAAAATTCTGCTAAATGCGGAATTATCACGTCAGAAAAGTTAAAAACAACGTAAGAATATAATTTAAAATATATTATTAAATATTAATATACACTGAAAAAAGAGGAATACTATGAAAAAAAGTGTGAAATTCTTGATGGGGGCTTGCGTTGCATCTGCCCTTGTCCTTTTTGGCTGCAGCAATCTTGCTGTAGATGATTCAGACGGCTCTGGGAAATCGTCAAACGCCCAGACTTCATCGTCGCGGGCGGCTTCTTATTCTGCGTCAAGCGGAATGTCTGGCTCAATATCTTCTGCAACACCGACAGGAAGCGGATTAACAGGCGTAAAAGCCCAGGGATGGCTAAACAGCGCATACATTGTATGGACTGGCTCATCTTCCAGTTACACTGTTACTTGTGACGGAACAGAAGTCAGCTCTTATCTGACTAGAAAAATCGGAAACCAGTGGAGATGTGATGTTCCAGGTCTTGCTGCAGGAAGTCATACCCTAAAAGTGACAAGCGGGTCTTCTTATCTTACTGCCACCGTAAATGTAGCAAGCCATGACCGCTCAGGATTCGCTTTCTATGGCGATACAACTCCTGGAGCCTACAAATCAGATGGAACTTTAAAAGATAACGCTGTAGTTCTTTACATCAATGAGTCAACAAAAGATTCTGTAACTCTCGATGTAACAACATCTTCAAAAGGAGCAACAACAACTGGAACAGGGCTTCAGAATATCTTGAATCTTTTTAAGAAAGGATATGATACCCGTCCGCTCTGTGTGCGCATTATCGGCCGTGTGACTGATTTTTCTACAATGGACAACGGCGACATAATGATTTCCGGCTCTGGCTCTTCAAAACTGCTTTCAAACGGACTTACAATTGAAGGAATCGGCTCCGATGCGACAGCTTACGGCTGGGGAATCAGAATCAAGAACGCACAGTATGTTGAAATCGCAAACCTCGGTGTTATGATGGTTGATTCAGACGAGGGCGACAATGTTTCCCTCCAGCAGAACAACAAGAATATATGGGTTCACAACTGCGATATGTTCTATGGCGCTGCTGGAAGCGATTCTGACCAGAAAAAAGGCGATGGAGCTTTGGACTGCAAAAAATCAACTTACGTAACATTCTCTTACAACCACTTCTGGGATTCTGGAAAATGCAACCTTCTTGGATTGAGCGAAGGAACAACATCAGACCTTTACATCACATATCACCACAACTGGTACGACCATTCTGACTCACGCCATCCGCGCGTACGCTACTACTCAGCGCACGTCTATAACAACTACTACGATGGCAACGCAAAATACGGAGCTGGCGCTTGTCTTGGCTCATCTGTGTTCATGGAGTCAAACTATTTCCGCAACTGCAAATATCCAATGATGATTTCTATGCAGGGTTCTGACCTTTACGCCGGCTCATCAACAAAGAGCACAGACAACGCGACCTTCTCAAAAGAGAACGGCGGAATGATAAAGGCTTACAACAACACAATGACAGGAACTTACTATTTCATTCCTTACGGCGGCACATATTCCGGAGCAACCACAACTACAGACTTTGACGCTTACGTTGTCTCATCAAAATCAGCAACAGTTCCTTCTTCAGTTGTTTCAAGCTACGGCTCAAACACATACAACAACTTTGACACCTCAAGCATTATGTATTCTTACACGGCAGATTCTCCTTCAGACGCTGTGGTAAAAGTAAAGAAATATGCAGGACGTGTTGAGGGAGGCGATTTCTCTTATACATTCAGCTCAGATGCGGACACAAGCTATGCAGTTGACGAAACATTGAAAACGGCTCTTGAAAGCTACACTGGAGCGACAACAGCATACAACGAAGCGACTACAGATGATTCTTCTTCAAGCTCATCATCTTCATCATCAAGCTCTAGTTCATCATCTTCTTCTAGCTCAGGCTCATCTTCATCAAGTAGCTCATCATCTTCCAGCTCTTCAAGCAGCTCAGGTTCCAGCAGCTCGTCATCTTCTAGCAGCACAACAGCAACCGCTTCTCTCGTTGCTGACAACTACTCAACAGCGACAATCTCAAGCAACACTGCTTACGGAGATTTCACAGTTCTTGCAACAAGCTCAAAGACTGTAAAGATTTCTTCTCAGTCTGCAACATACGGTTCAACATCATATTCAAGATGCTTTGACCTGGGCGGCGGAGCAGACGGCACAGCTCCAACTTACAGAGCAATCAAAGTTTCTGTTGCATCTGGCGCGACAATAAGCGTTATCGCTGGAGCAAATTCAAGCAGAACACTTCAAATTTCTGATGGCTCAAGCGTTGTCGCCTCATCTTCTATTTCTTCAACATTAAGCGCGCTAGAATACACAGCAACATCAGCTGGAACTTACTACATCTACTCAAAATCAAGCTCTATCCGCATTTATGAAGTCGATGTTACAAGCACTTCAAGCTTTGAGACAATCACTTTAAGTTCAAATGATTTAGGACATGGAACTTACACTTCAAGCTTTACAAGCGGAAGCTTCAAAGTTTACGCAACAAGCTCAAAGAAAGTTAGTGTTCCATACATCACTTCTGCAACATACAACGGAACAACTTACACACAGACTCTTGCGCTTGGCGGCGGCGGTTCGGCTGGCTCATACAGATGCGTTGGATTTGATGCTGTTTCCGGATGCACAGTTACAGCGTATGCTTACGGCGCTTCTGGACGCTATCTTGCGCTTGTAAACTCAAGCGGAACAGTTGTAAGCAAAAGCGAGGTCTCATCCTCACTTGCAACTTACACATTCTCTGTTCCAAGCGACGGAACATATTACTTGATGTCTACAGCGTCTGGAATCAACGTGAACTATATTTCTGTAGCAAACTAGTTTCTTAAGCTGAAAAGCTTTGCATCAAACTATAAGGGGCTGTGTCCATGCGAAAGCAAGAGCACAGCCCCTTTTTTGTCCACAGACACAGCAAATCTTTTTCATTATACTTCTAACCATTATGCAGAAAGACTCATTAATTTACATAAACAACTGCCGCGTGCAGAATCTTTACGGAACAAAAATTGAAAATC
>CAZURC010000034.1:0-15489 GCA_964623405.1 uncultured Treponema sp. | reverse complement strand
AGTGGAGAACTTTTCCGAGAACGTAGATTGTGTAGCAAGGCGGCGTGTTGTACATTGAGCCAGCGTCCGCATGAGTCTTGTAAGTGAGCATTGTCGGAGTTCCCGGGAGCGGAGAATCTGTAATCAAGTCATCGCGGATAATTACGAGCGTAACTCCGGCTGGAGCCAAGTTTTTCTGCGCGCCTGCGTACACGATTCCGAATTTTGAAACGTCGAGCGGCTCGCTCAAAACGCAGGAAGAAATGTCCGCCACGAGCGGGATTTTTCCTGTGTCCGGAATGTACTCGTAGTGAGTTCCCATAATCGTGTTGTTGAAGCAGATGTAAACGTAGTCGTAATCGCCTGTGACTTTTTCAACGCGCGGAATGTAGGAATAGTTTCTGTCTTTTGATGAAGCGATGATGTCAACATCAATTCCAAGATGCTTTGCCTCGGCAGCGGCTTTTTTTGCCCAGACGCCGGTTTCGATGTAGGCTGCCTTGTGCGTGTGGATTCCAAGATTCTCGGCGACCATTGCAAACTCAGTTGAGCCGCCTCCCTGAAGAAACAGAACTTTGTAGTTGTCCGGAACTTTCATCAGCTTTCTGACCATCGCCTCTGCGTCCTGGATAATCGGCTCGAAATCTTTTGAGCGGTGGCTCATTTCCATAACCGACTGGCCGCTTCCTTTGTAGTCAAGCATTTCTGCGGCGCATTCTTTCAAAACTTCTTCCGGCAAGCAAGAAGGACCAGCTGAAAAATTGTAAACTCGTGACATTTTGTGATTCACCCCATTGTGATTTTTTTTCCAAATGTCATTCTGAGTGAAACGAAGAATCTCACTTTGTCATTCTGAACGAATGTGAAGAATCTAGATGTTTCGCTGCGCTCAACATGACAAGCGTTTTGGAATTTTTTTCTGTGAAATTATTCACGGAATTGATAGAAAAGATTTTAAGGATTTGAAAAAGCGTGGTCAAGAAAAAGAGAGAAAGTCGGGCAGTTTACTGTGAAAAAAATCACAATGCTTTTATTGGAGCTTCTTTTTCTTCCTATCTAGGTGCCATCCTAAAAGCGCTACTGCGATTCCGCCGGCAATCATAAGCAAGCAAAGAATTTGCCCTGTTGAGATATTAAGGAGAGAGGTATTTAGATATATCGGCGCATTTGTATCCGTGGCGATTCTATAGCCAATGTCAGCGTCTGGTTCTCTGAAGTATTCAATAAAGAAGCGGAAAATACCGTAGCCGGCTGTGTATAGCGCTCCTGAGAATCCGTCAAAAGGTTTCTTCTTGTGAAATAGCCATATTATGGAAAAGAGCACGATTCCTTCAAAAAATGCTTCGTAAAGCTGGCTTGGATGACGAGGCAAATTTACAAGCGCGCCTGTTGCTTGGATTCCGCATTTTTCGGCAAAGTCTTTTACCCATTGTATTGAGGATGAGAAACGCTCCGCGTCCGGAAAAACCATGCCCCATGGCATTGCCGTGATTCTTCCATAGAGCTCTCCGTTAAGGAAGTTGCCAATCCGTCCGAATGTGTAGCCTAGCGGGATTGCTGTTACCATTGCATCAATCCATTTTAGTGCGGGCCGCTTGTGTCTCCAGCACCAGAAGAGCATTCCGATTAAGCCTCCAATAAAGCCTCCGTGATAGCTCATTCCCGCTAGCCCAGTAAATTTTCCGTCTTCATTAAAAGGCCAGAAAATAAGCCAAGGTTTTTTCCAATATATTCCAGAAGTGTCGTATACAAGAGTAGAAAAAATACGCGCCCCAATCAGGAGAAACACAATGCCTGTGGCGATAAAGCTGAATACATCATCTTCCGTTGCCTTTGCAATCTGTCCATCCTTGTCAGTTCCGTCCAACGCTCCTTCTTTTAAAAGCTTTTTTAATACAAGAAAGGCTGTCCCAAAGGCAAAGATATACATTAAGCCGTACCAGCGGATAAGACCTAGAACAGGGATTCCAGGAAAAATCTCAGGATGGATCCAGCTAGGATAGTTGATATATAAAGGTAAGAAATTCATTTTTTTAGTCCTTTAGTTGCGCCTTAAATCTTAAAACCTTGCTGAGCGGCTCTTACAAGCTTTGACTTTAGGAGCAAATTCTCGTTTCTAAGCTGTGTTATTTCGTATTGCTGTGTTTTTATTGTTTCTGCAAGCTCTCCCATGCTAAGAGCGCCGGTGCCAACCAAGTCCTCAATATAAGACATTTTTTGCGAATAGTCATCACTGGCTTCTTCGGCGGCAATCTCATAGGTTGAGTCAAGATCCAAGTCCTCAAAAGAGCCTTCAAATTGAACTGTCTCGCTTTGCAGAATTTTCTCTGCAATGCGATAGACGGCCTGGCTGATTACTGCGTTTGGCTTATAAATGACAACTGGAAGTCTTGCCGCAAGCGCCTTGTCCTGCAGCGCATCCCTGTAGATTACGCCAAGCGATTCAACATCGATACCAAGATATTGCTGGCATGAGCGCCGGATTTTCAACGCTTTGTCCGCATCTTTTGGCTCGTCAATCATATTCATCACAAGACGAGGATGAAACTGTTGCATTTTCTTTTCGAATTTCGCGGTGCTTTCTGGATCAACTTCTCTCAAGGCTTCTATCAGCTTGGGGATGTAAAGGCGTTGCAATGATGATGAGTCGCCTTTTAGCTTGTTAAGATATTTCTCGGCTTCGCTGCCTTTCTTGAATGAGGTGGCCATAAGCCGGAACATTGTGTTTTTAAGGAAAAGATAACCGTTTAATGTCGCTGTAACTGTCGGCGCTGTAACTACAATTCCCTGAGGAGAGAGAAGAAAAAGGTCAAGGATTGTAAGATGGGTTCCAGCTCCTAGGTCGATTATGAGATAATCGCAGTCAAGCTCGCGGAATTTCTTTATCAAATTGTTCTTTTGGACTGTCTTGAGAGTGCTGAGTCCTGGAATCTCAGAATCGCCTGCAATAAACGACACATTTTCATATTCAGTTGGCTGGATTATATCCTCAAATTTGCTTGTTCCTGTAATGAATGTGCCAATACCTTTTTTTGCGGCGAACTGTCCGATTACAAGATGAAGATTTGAAGCGCCAAGGTCCAGATCGGCGAGAATGACTTTTTTACCAGCCTGACCTAAGGTAATTGCAAGATTTGCTGAAAGAAGGCTTTTTCCGACACCGCCTTTTCCGCTTGCGATTGGAATTATTTGCATAAGCTATCTTATCATAAGGATTGCGGAAAATACAGAGCAAAAAGGGAGCATAGAGAATTATTTTGTTCTATTGCGTTTAAATAATTTGAAGTCTAAAATGGCTCTATGAAAAAAATATCACGTGCATTCAATGTTGTAATTGTTTTTTTATTTACGGCAGTCTTTGCTTCCCAGTGTTTTTCGCAGTCATCTTCTGAATCCGCTTCTAATATAAATAAAAAATCTCAGAAATATATGGAGCTTATGAACGGAGTCTTTGACTTTGTGCAGAGAAACTATGTTGATGAGCTTGATCCTGAGGTTTTATATAAAGGCGCGCTCAAGGGAATGCTTGATGCGATTGGAGATCCATACACCGTTTATCTTGACGACTCGACATTCAGAAGCTTGAACGATACGACAAAAGGGCAGTTTGGAGGTGTGGGACTTTCAATTTCCAAGCCGTTTGAGTCAACTCCGGAGAATCCTGCATACGTGGAGGTTGCATCTCCTATTGAGGACACACCGGGTTTTAGGGCGGGAATTCAGGCTGGAGACCTGATTATTTCTGTGAACGATACGGATACTTCAACTATTACAATGGAGGAGGTTCTTGATATCTTGCGAGGACCTGTGGGAGAAAATGTTGACCTTGTAATCCGGCGGGGGAAGAATATTGAATTTCCTGTAACGCTGACACGTGCGATAATAGAGGTGCCTACAGTAAAATACGGCACAATTAAAGATTATAAGAAGGCGGGAACTGTCGGATATGTGAGAATAATAGAATTTACTCCGCAAACTGCTGAGAGAGTGCAACAAGCGCTGGATTCTTTTGACAAGGATAATATTGACAGCCTTATAATTGACTTGAGGAACAATCCCGGAGGACTAATTACATCTGTTGTTGATGTGGCGGACAAATTCATAGACAACGGACCGATAGTTTCAACAAAAAGCCGTCTTGCATTTGAAAATTCCGTGTTTACGGCGAGCCCTAGAAAGACAACGTTCAAAAAGGATATTCCTATTGTTGTCCTTATCAACAAGGGCTCTGCTTCTGCCTCCGAAATCCTTTCTGGCGCGCTAAAGGACAATCATAAGGCGTATCTTGTTGGACAGCGTACTTATGGCAAAGGCTCTGTGCAGCAGGTTTTGCCTTTGTCCTCGAGCGATGGAATCAAGATAACGATGGCTCGTTATTACACGCCAAGCGACACGAATATTGATAAAATCGGAATTCCGCCTGACAAGGAAGTTTTGTTTCCTGAATTCAGCGAGGCTGGAGAAAAGCAATACACTGAGCTGATTAAGGCTAATGATATAGCAAGCTATGTTGAGAATCATCCTGAAATGACAGAATCTCAGATTTCTTCTTTTGCAGAATCTCTTAGGGAAAAATACACGGAGCTTGATTCTTCTACATTGCGTAAGCTTGTTCGCAATGAGGTGAACCGTACAAAAGGCGCTATGCTTTATGACTTGGACTGGGATATACAACTTGACGCTGCGCTGGAAATAGTGAGCGCTCCAAAGCAGGAATTTAAGACCCTTGTAAAAAACACAAAGACCTTGAAAGAGCTTCAGGAAGAAGCTGCTGCGAATGAAGAGAATCAGAAGGTTGCAGCACAGTAAATATGCGTCAGTTTATTGCGGCATCAGGATTTGATAAAAAAGGGCTTTTGCAAATCGGTGGCAAGGATTTCCGCTACTTTAGGAATGTTCTGCGGCTTTGTCCAGGTGACATGGTTTCTGTGAGAGTCCCTTCCGGCGCTCTTGTCAATGCGACATTGGCAAAGGTTGATGAAAGGCGGCGTTGCGCTGTTCTTCAGATTTGCGATACGGTAAAATTTCCAGAAGAGCATCAAAGCGAATACAATGATGAAACGGAGTTTTATCTTTTTCAGTTTGTAGCTAAGGGCTCAAAAATGGACTTGATTGTGCGTCAGGCGACAGAATGCGGAGTCTGCAAAATAATTCCTGTGGCTGGGGAGTATGCTCAGGCTGGAGCAACAGAGAAGAGCTTTAGGAACAGCCGCTATGAAAGGATTATAAAAGAGGCAAGGCAGCAAAGCGGAAGCCCTGTTGCGACAGAAATCTACAATACTATGACTTTAGATGGTGCGCTTGTGTTCTGGAGAAATGAGATTTATGGATTGGAAGATCGGAGTATCGCCTGTGTGCTCTACGAGCGGGCCGAGAATACAAAAAATCTTTTTAATGCGGTGGATGCAGTCAAAGAGATAAAAAAATGCGCATTGTTCTGCGGCTCGGAAGGCGGAATAAGCCCTGGAGAGATACAGTTCCTTTGCGAGCAAGGGATTATCCCTGTTCATTTTGAGACAAATATTTTACGTTGTGAGACGGCGGCTCTATATGGCATAGCCTGTATGCAGAATTTAGTCACGGGGAAAAAAGAATGGCAGATAAAAAAATAACAGTTGAAAAAGATACTACAAAGGAATCAGAAAAAGCTGTGCAGCATGGCAGAGTTAAGAGAATTTTTATTCTCGGGGTTCCAGTTGATGTGTGTAATCCTGAGGATATGGACAGTGTAATCCTTGAAATTCTTGCAAAGCCCGGTTCAAAGCAGATTGTCCTGCTTTCTATCTGGGATTTATTGCGAGGACGGAAAAAAAAGAAGGAGTTTAGCCAGTACCTGAAGTCTGCGGATTTAATTCTTCCTATTTCAAAGAGCATTATAAAAGGAGCTAAGTTCCTAAAGAAGGAAATTCCAGTTCGCTACAATCCATTTACTGCTACAATAAATATATTATCTTCAATAGAAAATCATTATAAGTCGCTTTTTCTTTTGGGCGGACACAAAAAAACTCTTCAGCTGGCGGAACATAATGTGCGGGAGACTTTTCCCAATCTGCAGATTGTAGGAAGATATGTAGGATACCACACAAAAGATGTTGAGGAGGATATAGTTCAGGCTATATACAAATCATCGCCTTCACTTGTTATTGTAAGCGAGGGAATAAAGGAAAAGAATTTGTGGGCATATAACCGGCGCAATAATTTCTCGTCAAGTATCTTCCTTTATTATAAAGATTGCATCGGAATTTTCGCAGAGCGTATAAAGCGTGTAAATGAGCGTACTTTTGAGCGTGGTCTGGAGATTTTTCCTGAAATTCTTAGAAACCCGCTAAAAGTTTTCCTTGTGTTTCCATTTATCTGGTATATAATTTTATTGATTTGGTATAGACTTTTTAAGAAAAACGCTTAGGCGGATTATTTGCATAAACAAATAATAATTTTCTCAAAGAAAGAAACTTTCATTGAGATTTGTATCACTTGTCTTCCAGAAAACTGCAAGACTGTTGTCTTGGATGATTTTGAGGAATTAAACAGGGAACTTGCATTTTCTACCAGCTGTGTTATTCTTGCAGATTTTGATTTGCTTAGATTAAAAGAAATCCCAGCTTCTTACTTATGGCGCAATGATAATTCACTTTATATCTTTACAGGCTGCATAAAAGAGCGGCGGCGAGTTCCACCTGATATTCAGTATTTCCCTTTTGCGCTGATGAGTCTTGTGAAAAAAAAGGAATTCCGCGAAAAGTTCTGTCAAGAAATAGATCCTAATATTCCTAAAGAAGCCTTGAAGTTTCTATCTTGTATTGCAGGAAAATCCAATGCAATGAAAAATGTGCGTAAGCAGATTTTAGAGGCCGCAAGCTGCCGCGATAATGTTCTTATAACAGGAGAAAGCGGAACAGGAAAATCTTTGGCGGCGGAAATTATTCATGCATTGAGCACGCGCAAGAACGAAAAACTTGTTACGGAGAATGTCGGCGCAATTTCCTCAACTCTCATTGAAAGCGAGCTTTTTGGTGTAGAAAAAGGCGCATATACAGAGGCAGGCAATGGACGGCCAGGTCTTATTGAGAATGCGAACGGAGGAACTTTTTTCCTTGATGAGATTGCTGATCTTCCTCCTAATTTACAGTCAAAGCTTTTGCTTGCCGTGCAAGAAGGCGAAATAAGAAAAGTTGGGAGCGACAATAGCAGAAAGGTTGATGTGCGCTTTATTTTTGCGACTAATCAAAATCTTGTAGAAAAGATTAGAAGCAAGGAGTTCAGGGAGGATTTGTTTTACCGGATAAGCGCGCTTTTGATTTATATTCCGCCGCTTAGACAAAGGCAGGAAGATATTGAGGAAATCGCAGAACGGTATCTGGAGTCTCACTTTGAGAACAAGGCTCTTTCTCCTCAGGCTTTGCAGAGGCTAAAGGATTACAGCTGGCCAGGCAATGTCAGGGAAATGGAGCATTGTCTGGCAAATGCCTGCAGAAAATGCAAAGGCAATATTATTGACTCTGAGCATATTATGTTTTTGTCGCAAGTCCTGCCATTTTAGAAAAGGTCTTCTCGATATAGGTGGCTTCGCCTTCGCTTAATGCGGATCGGGAAAGCACCCCGCGCCAGAATTTTTCCATATCCTGTTTGCCAGAAATCTTGAAAAAGCCTATTTTTTGGAGATTTCCAGAGATTGCGGCTATTGTCTTGTCAAGTCTGTCCAAAGTTATAGGAATATATCCTGGACCCATGCTGCTTCCTGCTCTAAAAAGCTCGTAAGCTATTATTTGAACGGCGTGGGAAAGGTTTAGGGAACCAAAAGTCTTTGAGGATGGAATTGTTACTCCCAGTGTGCATTCAAGAAATTCCTCGTCTGTGAGCCCTGTCCGCTCATTGCCAAAGACTGCCGCGATTGTTCCTCTTGTTTTTTTTGCAAGCGCCGCGAATTCTTCTGGCAGAAGAAGCTTATCTGTTCGTTTTTTTCCACGTCGGCGGGTAGTGCCTGCGGAAAGAACGCAGTCTGCGGTCGCATCGGTGATAGAGCTGTAGAAATTTGCATTCTCCCATATAGAGTCTGCATGGATTGCTAGCCGACGTACATGTTCGTCATCAAAATCTTCCCGCCTGCCCACAATGCGGAGGTCTGAAAGCGAGCTGTTTGCCATTGCCCTGCAGACGGCGCCCACGTTTCTGCTTTCTTCCGGCCGCACAAGGACAATCGCTATTCTATTAAGATCCATAAATTGCTCCGTTGAAAAATAAAGTCTACTTCTTTTTCGTCGTTTTCGCTACAATGTTGGCATGGAAAAATTCAGCGGGAAAAATTCTATTGTTATTGGTGGAACAGGCGGAATTGGGCTGGAAGTTGCCAGAATGCTTTTGCACAATGGCTCCAGGCTTGTTATCCATGGCAGAAGCCAGAGTAAGATCCAGCAGGTGAAATTTAAGCTGGAGAGTGAATTTGACTGCCGTGTGGATGGAGTTGAATTTGATTTTGACAGGCAGCCATTGGAGGAGCTTGAAAATTCACCTTTGATAAAATGTTCAGAGAATGCGGATATTCTATGTGTTTGCTTTGGACCGTTCTTGCAAAAAAGAGTTGATGAAATGAATTTAGCTGATTGGCAGCGGATTTCTCTTTTAGATTATGCATTGCCAGGGTTTTTAACCGGAATCTGCTTAAAAAAAATGGCAGAAAGAAAATGGGGCAGAATTTTGCTTTTTGGAGGAACCGGCACAAATTCCCGCTGCGAATTTAAGACAAACGCGGCATACGCTGGAGCAAAGACAGCGGTTGGCGTTGTAGTCCAGTCTGTGGCGGCAGAATATGCGAAATATGGAATCACATGCAATGCTGTTTTGCCAGGATTTGTTAAGACAGAATATGTAAGCGCAGACAAAGAAAAAGATTTAATGGAAAGAACGCCTTGCAAGGAGCTTATAAGTCCAAAAACAATTGCCGCTGCGGCAGAGTTTCTTCTTTCTGATTCTGTGCTCAATGGAGTTCTTCTTAGGGTGGATCAAGGATGGAGCCCTTATGCCTAGAATTCCTATGTTTTATGTCGTGATATAGAGCCGCTTAATTATTTGACATAATAACTATTTTTATTTTATAATTTATGTTAAAGGCGTAGTTTGGTAGGAGTTTTATGAATAATAACAACAATCTTGTTCCGGGGTTCAATGACGAAAGAGATGACAGCCTTAAAATAAATCTCGAAAAAGTCTCAGAAGTTGAGAACTGCTTGGCTATATATCTAAATGGTTATATTGATACATATAACTCTAGTTTCTTTCAGAAGCGGATTGCAAAGGTTGTTGAAGCTGGTTTTACAAATCTTATCTTTAATTGTGTTTCTCTTAACTATGTCTCTTCAACTGGTATAGGTTCTTTTACCGCATTTTTAAAGCTTGTCAAACCTAAAGGCGGAGACATTGTGTTGCTGGAGATACAGCCAAAGGTCTATGAGGTTTTCCAGTTGCTGGGGTTCAGCCAGTTCTTTAATATAAAGGATTCCATGAATGAGGCCGTAAGTTTTTTTAAGCAGGAGTCCCCTGTTGCGGCGAGTGTTTTTCCTAAAGTATTTAGTTGCCCTGTCTGCTCAAAAAGGCTCAAGGCAACACGGAGCGGGCGTTTCCGCTGTTCTGAATGTAAATCAATTCTTGCAATCGATCCTCAGGGACAGGTTTTCCTAGGATAAGAAAAAATAAGAAAATTTATTTCTTTTGTCCGCCGGTTAAGTCCGGTGTTTTTTTTGCACAGGTGGAGAATTCCCCGCTATTTACGGATTTAGCCGCAAAGCATTTATACGATGCATAACTGTGTATAAATTGTGGACAAGTTGTTTAGATGTTTATGTATGGTTGTTTCTACTTGTCAAAAATCTAAATCTTTCTAATATAAGAAGATAGTAAAAAGAAAAGATATGCTGTCCTAATTCTATGCATTACAAGGAAATAATAAGAGATTCCCTGTTTAGAATCAGTTAATTTCTTTTAATATCAGACATTGAAAATGCCGAAAATATAGAAACTAACGGGAGTTTTTGTTAATAACTTGTGGATAAATTGTGTTTTAGAGGAATGGCAAAGCTGATGAAAACTGTTTTTTATACAATTTTTTATTATATGCTTGCACTATTGATTGGGGTTCTGGCCGCAGCGCTTGTGTATATGATTCGCTGTGATTTGGCTTTTCTTGTTGCTGGTGAAAAGCTTGTTTTTTTTCATGGAGATTTCTTTATAAGAGGGATTTTTGTCTCGTTTCCTCTTATGGCTAGTACAGCTCTTTTACTGGTTGTTTTTTATGGAATTCGGCATGCAAAAAAAAATCTATGGGTTACAGGCACCTATATCACGCTTTGTGCGCTAACCTGGCTTTTGCTGATGCCGTTCGTGTTTAGCCTGGAGAAATCATACACAGAAAAATTCCCTGCTGAATATGAGGCTCAAAGTCTTTCTAAGGGGTTTTTCAGGGAGAGCTCAGGAGGAGTCTTTTATTTTTCCAGGGTTTCAGAAAATGGAGATGCAGACGGTCTTTTTATTGATTTGGCAGGAATTACAGGAGAGGCCGGTGCTGTATCAAGATTCTCGGGTATAGCGACTGCCACACATGAAAAAGAGTTCAGATCTGAATTTGCAGATCCCCTGGTAAGAGACGCATCAAAAATTTCGGTTCCAGTTTCTGCTCTAATGAAAGTTTATTCTCTCATAGCTGAAAAAGCTCGCTCCTCCTGGAGCCGTGGCTATGCTTGCTATGCTATTTTCCTGACGTTTGCTTTGGCTCTATGCGCCGCCGCTGGTTTGCAGTATGCGAGCAGCTGGCGTCTTGCAAATGGCCTGTTTGTTATTCTTTCTGGCGCGTCAGTATGTCTTCTTAACTATGGCTATTATATAGGGGTTGTCTTTAAGGAAGCGAGAATCTCATGGGATTCATATTTTTCCTCTATTGCGGCAGGAAGAGGAGATTTCTTGAGAAGCTTTTTGTCTTCCGGTGATATTTTGCTTGCTGTTCTGAATCTTGCAATTTTTATTATTCTGCTAGCGGCGTGGATATTTCTTTATATTTTCAAGGGAAAGAAAATGCTGGAAAAGCAAGGAATTGAGCAATGAAAAAAATAGCAGGGATTGTTTTTGCGTATACAGTTTTTTCTCTTGTTGTCTGTCTTGGTCTTTCTGCTTTTATAGGACATCTTCCTATTCTCCTGGAAGGCTATAAGCGGCAGTATATTTTGTGCCGTGGATTATTATATTTCCTTAGGATTATGCCGGCGGTTTTCTGTTCAGCGGAAATTATTGCTTTATCAGTATATTTTGGAGCAGATGCGAGGCGGGCGCAGATAAGGTTCAGTCCTGTCATTATGCGTCATTTCCGTGTGGTCATGGCTGTCTCTCTTGTGCTTGTTGCATTCTCAACTTTTGGGAAAGAAGTTCTTGCTCCTATTTTGCAGGTAAGAAAAGAAAGGGCGGAGAATGCGCCTCGTCTGCTAAGTGAATATATAAAGCTTGGAGACGAATGTCTTGAAGAAGAGAACTATGTGCTTGCCCACCGCTATGGAACCCAAATTTTACGGATAAAGCCTTCAAGCCAAGAAGGCAAGAACCTCATAGACAAATCGGAAGCGGTTATCAAGGCGATAAGGAAAATTACTCCAGAGACTGTGGATGCCGATGTGGAAAAACAGGCATCTGCCAAAGTTGAGGAAGAGACGGTAACATCGCTAATCAGCAAGTCAAAAGACGCGGCAGCTAAGGGCAGCTGGTTTGAATCCCATTACTATGCACAGATGGCTTATACAGTGGGGACAGACAAGGATATAAATACTGCTGAAGCCCGCCGTCTTGCAAGTGTCGCATGGAACAAGCTGCAGAGCATCGGAGAGGAAGAAAAAACTGATGCTCAGAATCTGTTTGCAAAGAAACGCGAGGCATATAAGGCGTTGTCAGAAGGTGACAATATCGATGCCTATTACCAGTTTTTTGAAATTGCGGCGCAAGATATTACATGGTCATCAGATCCTGATGTAAAGCAGTTTCTGGAAATAGCATCAAGCCGTGTCTTAACGCAGTGCTTTTTTATTGATGAGACGGAGAAGCTAGAGGCGTTTGAATATTATACAGATGTTTATTTTACTGTAAAACATTCAAGCGGAGTTACAGATGTCGTTTATATTCGCGGAATTACGCCAATGGAAAATACCGGTGGAATGGTTGTGTATTTACGGGGATTGACAATAACAACTTTTGGAAAGAGCGGAAACTTTATAAAGTCTCTAAAAGTTCCTTATGCGAAAATGGTGTCTATGGATGCGGATTTATTTGATGCCCAGACAAGAGAAACGCTGGAGATTCCTGAAAAAGCTAAGAGAGTTCCCTTTATATTCCTTGAAAGCATTGACCGTAGCCAGAGGGGAATAAGAATTTCTCCAGAATACGAATTCTCTGATTCTGTGCGTCCTGAGCAGCAGGAAAAGCCGAATTTTACAGTGCTTGCAATGCCTTCTAAGGATTTTAAGACTGCTTGTGAAATGAAAGTTGGTCCTGAGAAAATGACTTTGCCAGCGCTATTAGACTCCTCAAACGAGGCGGAATTTCTTGGGTACTGCAAAGAAGTTGAAGGCGCTTTCTTGATAAGACGCATCACTTTCCCGCTTGCCATGCTTGTAATTCTTGTTTTTCTTTCTGGAGTTGCATGGAATTTTAGGAAAACAGAAGAGCAACTCTTTAAGTTCAGGTGGATAGTGCTTATTCCAGTATGTACTGCTGTCTGCGATATTTTGATACAGATTGTTGCGGCGCTAAATACGATAGCGGGCTTTGTTCTTGTATCTGTGGCAGGAAACGCCTCTCTGGTTATTTCGCTTGCAGTATGGACTATCCTGCTCCTTGCGGCTTCTTTTTTCTTTGTCATGCGCAAGGCAGACAATTGAGCGTCATATCTAAGACAAATGCAGGCCGGGCTTAAAAAGTAAATATTCCGGCCTGTTTCTATTTTATTTCTACACGTTTTATATGCGCACCCAAGCTCTGCATTTTCTCTACAAGGTGCTCATATCCACGCTCAATCTGGTATACGTTAGAAATCGTTGACTCTCCATGGGCGGCCATCGCGGCAATTACCATTGCCATGCCAGCCCGAACATCCGGAGAAACAAGGTGATCTCCATGCAGAGTGCTTGGACCTGAGACAACAGCACGATGCGGATCACAGAGAGTTATTCTTGCTCCCATGCTTATTAGCTTGTCAACAAAGAACATCCGGCTCTCAAACATTTTCTCAAAAATAAGGACAGTCCCTTCAACCTGTGTGGCCACGACTGTCATGATTGAAGTCAAGTCCGGTGGAAATCCAGGCCACGGAGAGTCGTCAATCTTTGGAATCATTCCGCCCAGGTCTGTGTTTACCCGCATCTCCTGTCCAACAGCAACAGTCAAGGCATTGCCCTCAATAGTCCAGGTTATTCCAAGCTTGCCGAATCCAACTCTTAGAGGCCGCATGTCTTCTGGACGAATTCCTGTAATTGTCACGGAGCCTTTTGTGGCTGCCGCAAGCCCGATATAAGAGCCGATTTCCATGAAATCGGGGCCAATTGAGAAGTCAACTCCATGAAGCTTTTTCACGCCGTCAATCTGTAGAATATTTGAGCCGATTCCATAAATCTTTGCCCCCATTGCAACGAGCATATTGCATAAGTCCTGGACATGTGGCTCCGAAGCGGCGTTTGTAATTTTTGTTTTGCCTTCTGCAAGGACCGCCGCCATTACCGCATTCTCCGTTGCTGTTACAGATGTTTCATCAAGGAAAATGTCTGCGCCGACAAGCTTATTTGCGGTAAAAGAAAATGGTCCGTCAACTATAATTCTTGCGCCAAGCTCTTGAAGGGCAAGAAAATGAGTGTCCAGCCTACGGCGTCCTATAACATCTCCTCCTGGCGGAGGCATAATGGCTTTGCCGGTGCGGGCGATAAGCGGCCCAGCAAAAAGGATTGAGGCGCGGATTTTTCTGCTGAGCTCCGCAGGAATTTCACTCCTGTCGATTTTAGCCGCATCGACTTTCCATTCATGGCTTGCGATTTTTACAACGCCGGCCCCAAGAGACTTTAAGATAGAAAGCATTACCGCCGTATCTTCTATTTCTGGGATGTTGCGCAGAATTACCGGCTCCTCTGTTAAAAGAGCTGCCGCAATGCAGGGCAGTGCCGAGTTTTTATTTCCGCTGGCAGAGATTGTCCCACGGATAGGAATTCCGCCTTCAACCTTATATTCAAACATGTCGTTCTCCAGTCTTTAGTTTATTCCGCCAAGCATAAGTTTATCAGAACTTCGAGAGCTTTGCACATTTCGTTCAAGCTTGCCCACTCTGAGCGGGAATGGAAGTTATGGCCGCCAGTAAAGATGTTGGGGGTCGGAATTCCCATTTCAGTAAGCCTTGATCCGTCTGTGCCACCTCTTATTGGAGGAAATACAGGCTCGATGCCAGCCGCCTTGTATGCTCTTACAAGATTATTTACTGTCTCAGGTGATTTCTCAAGTCCGTCCTTCATGTTCAAATATTGCTGAGTGTGCCGCACTTCCGCTTTTCCGCCAAAAGACTTTGCCGCCGCATCTGCCAGAAGCTCGACAATTCTTTTCCGGTTTTCCATTCCTTCCTTAGAGAAGTCACGCAGGAAGACTGTTACGCAGGCATTTTCAATAGAACCAGTGATTCCCATCAGCGCAAAAAATCCTTGCCTGCCGTCTGTGGTTTCCGGGGCTTCGTGGCGGGGGAGAGAAGCGGCGAAACAGCTTGCCATAGAAGCCGCATTCACCATAATGCCGCGGGCGCTTCCAGTGTGAGCGGAGACTCCTGTAAAAGTGACCTCCGACTTGAATGCGTTGAAGCATTCAATCTCAAGCTCGCCTAAATTTCCGCCGTCTACAGTGTAGGCTTGCTTTGACTTAATCAAATTAAGCGGAACATTGTCCATTCCGTGTCCTGTCTCCTCATCTGGACTAAAGCAGACTTCAATCTCACCATGCTTTGCTTGCTGATTGGCATTAAAAAAAGCAAAAGCTTCCATTATTTCGGCAACTCCAGCCTTGTCGTCTGCTCCAAGCAAAGTTGTACCGTCAGATGTGATAATTATATCTCCATCTTTTTCTTTAAGCTGGGGCTTTACGTTCTGGCCAGAACATTCCTCGACAGTGTCTATATGAGAGAGCAGGCAGAAAGGAGATGTGCTTTCTTTGCCGGATGAAGCTGGAAGCCGTCCGTAAACATAGCAATGCTCAGTTACCTGCACATCACAAAGTCCAAGCTCTTTTAGTTCCTTTGCAAGCACATTTGCAAGGTCAAACTGCCTGTCGGTTGAAGGCTGAATCCTTAAGTCTGCACGAGCGCTGTCGCTTGTTGTCCAGATTTTTACATACCTTGTAAAGCGCTCTAAAAGATTGTCGCGTTGTTTTTGAGAAACTGAAATCATAATGCAATTATACGGGAAAGACCTGCAAAGGTGAATGCTTTTCGCTGAGTTCGTGTACGCATTTTCCTCT
>CAZURC010000033.1:0-15645 GCA_964623405.1 uncultured Treponema sp. | reverse complement strand
CCATTTTCTCAAGCACAATCACATCCGCGCCTTTCTGAGCCGCCTGAACCGCAGCCGAAAGCCCCGCGCCGCCAGAGCCAATCACGACAATGTCGCATTTTGTGTTTTTGTATTTTTTCGGCTTCTCGACAATTCCTTTCGCCGCCTTGACAGCATTCTCCAAGGCCTCTTTTGTTCCCGTAGAAGTCATTGTCGCGCCCGAAACTGCGTCAAGCTCTGCGACATCAGTTCCTGAAATCAGCTGGTCTGAGATTTTCTGAATTGCGGGCTTCGCAAAGTCAGTTTCCGCCTCGGAGTTCACTTTTACGTTCGTGACTTTTCCGTCTTTCACGCTGATTGTGAGATTGATTTCACCTGAACGTCCTTCGCCGGTTCCTGTGAAGTCGCCGTCCTTCATCGCGGCAGAGCCTTTGTTTGAGCAGCCCGCCGCAAGAAGCAACGCAAAAGATACCAATACTGAAGCAAGTTTCTTTGACAATTTCATTTATAGACTCCTATAAAAACTGACGCCATTCCAGGCAGTTTTTATCTTAGTTTCCTTATACGTTAGCAACATCTAACGTCACTAAGAATAACATCTTTTTGTATTAAAATGCAATTGCCCATTGCAACAATACGCTGTAAGCCCCGTAAACTGGAAAAACTCAATTCTTTTTTTTCATATATTTTGATATATTCCTTATATGAAACATAAATCTGTGCTAAACAAAACCATTGACTTTAATGAGGAGCAGTATCCCCAATATCTACAGCGGTGTCTCCGTGACTGTGAGAATATAGATTTCAGCGCAGATTCAATTTCCAACCAAATTATTCTTGGCGACACGTTCAATGTCCTGCCAAAATTCCCTAAAGGAATATTTCCGCTTATAATCGCTGACCCTCCATATAATATATCCAAGCAATACAGCACTTCAAAATTTAAAGCGGAAAGCCGCGCTGACTACAAAAAATACACAGAGCATTGGCTAAGTCTGGTCCTTCCTCTGCTAGCAGACAACGGCTCCATGTATATTTGCGTGGACTGGAAGAGCTCAATAATCGTTGGCGATGTCCTAAGCAGCCTTGATGAGCAAGGGCATATTTTTCTTCGCAACAGGATTACCTGGGAAAGAGAAAAAGGGCGAGGCGCAAAGATGAACTGGAAGAACTGTTTGGAAGATATATGGTTTTTCACAAAGTCACGGCAATACACGTTCAACACTGATGCTGTAAAAATGAGGAGAAAAGTTGTAGCTCCCTATACGGTAGACGGAAAGCCAAAAGACTGGACAAAAGGCCTGGACGGAGCGTGGCGCGACACATATCCATCAAACTTCTGGAGCGACATAACAGTTCCTTTCTGGTCAATGCCGGAGAACACAGCTCATCCTGCGCAAAAAAGCGAGAAACTATTGGCAAAGCTTATTCTATGCTCCAGCAACAATGGTGATATTGTGTTTGATCCGTTCGGCGGCTCAGGAAGCACGGCTGTTACAGCAAAGAAGCTGGGGCGGAGATGGTGCAGTATTGAAAAAGAAAGCCGGTACTGCGCATGGGCACAATACCGGCTGGAAAAAGCTGATTACGATAAATCCATACAGGGACTTAAAGACGGTGTTTTCCACCTAAGAAATGACTAACTGCGGAAATCAGGAAATCACCAGCTTACATCGCAGCTGATTGGGAAATGGTCTGAATACCCGCTTCCGTACCTTACAACATATTTTAACGGAGTGCCTTCGGGTCTTGCCCACAAACCATTTCTCTCCACCTTGAAATTTGAAATAGCGGCGCCGGTTCCGCAGAAGAAGTAGTCTATGCGTTCCCAGTCCCCCTTGTACCAATAGCTTCCTGGCTCGTACAAGGCGCCTCCATCATCATACCACGGTGAATGCACATTAACACTCTCTCTTCCCCTAAGCTCTATGTTAAGAAAGCCTCTTGGTTCGGAGGCTAGCTGAAATTCTGATATGTCCCTGTTAAAGTCTCCGCAGGCAACCGCGGCCTCTCCCCTCCGCTGCGCTTCTATGAACGCTCTGGCAAGGACAGATTCCTGCTGATTCCGCCATGCCTCGCTTTCCTCTCCGCCGCTTTTACTTTTCCAATGGTTTACAAGAAGCACAAGAGTCTTCCCGTCCACTTCAACGTTTATCTTTAGCATTGGGCGCATTGACGGCTGGGATGCAGAGATTGCGCGAATATCAAGCCCATGAAGCTCTTTCTTAGAAAGAGGAAACCGGCTTAAAACGCCGAGACCTATTGAAGCTCCTTCCTCTTTTGCAAAGCATCCGTAGCTATAATTCATTGAAATCCGGAAGTTTGAGCAAAGCCGGTTGTAAATGTCATAGAGCTGGCCCTCTTTCTCAAGCTCCTGCATTACTAGAATATCCGGATCAATTTTTTTTACAACTTCCGCAACTCTCGCAAGGCGCGCCTCATACTTTTCACGGCTCCAGCCAGCTTTTGAGGAAGAATACTCAGAATACTCATTGCCATCGAATGAGCCGTCAAAGAAAGTCTGCAAGTTCCAGTCAAGGATTTTTACAGAACGGGTCCCGAAGCTGTCCTTTTGCTGAGCAAAGCTGCATGCCACTGATAATTGGCATAAAAAAAACAGCGGTAAAAAATACATAGAAAATCTTTTCATAAAAACCTCTACATATCTTATTAACGCTGTTTTTAGTTTCCCGACATTATATTGTCTGTGGGGAAAACTTTTAGGCTTTTTTAGACGTTCCTATAAACAAGTTTAAGAATAAAACTTGAAGTTATTAAACGTTGAACTTGAAGAACATCACATCGCCGTCCTGAACAACATAGTCCTTTCCTTCCTGGCGGTACTTTCCTGCCGCCTTGATCTCCGCCTCTGAGCCGTATTTTCGCAAGTCGTCTATTGAATAGACTTCCGCCTTTATAAAGCCCTTCTCAAAGTCCGTATGTATCACACCGGCAGCCTGCGGCGCCTTGTCGCCGCTATGGATTGTCCAGGCCCTGCATTCATCAGGTCCACCCGTAAAGAAAGTGCGCAAGCCCATAAGATGATAGGCGGCACGGGCAAGGACTGTAAGGCCGGATTCCTTTAGGCCAACGCTATCCATAAACTCCTTGCGGTCTTCAGGTGTGTCAATATCCACTAAGTCGCTCTCAAATTTTCCACAGATTACGACAACCTCGCTTTTCTCAGCCGCGGCAATCTTTCTTACAGCCTCTATATACTTGTTTGAGCCAGAGGCAATTGTGTCCTCGTCAATATTGCAGACAAAAAGCTGGGGCTTTATTGTAAGAAGATGCAGGTCATAAATGCCTTCCTTCTCATCATCAGTAAGCTCCGCCTCGCGCGCGCACTTCCCTTCCTGCAAAAGAGGAAGAATCTTATCCACTGCGCTGCGGTATCCTGCGAATTTCTTTTCCTCCGCCTTGCCAAGCGAGCGTATCTGACGGGTTACCTTGTCTTCCCGCTTTGTTATTGTGTCAATATCCGCCTGGCAAAGCTCATAATTGATTGTAAGTATGTCGCTCTCAGGGTCAATCGGAGCCTCTACTTTTGAATCTTCCCTAACATGCATAATGTCCGGATTGTCAAAGCAGCGCACTACATGGGCAATGCAGGCGCATTCACGTATATTCGCAAGAAACTGGTTGCCAAGTCCTTCTCCATTTGATGCGCCTTTTATAAGGCCCGCAATATCAACAAATTCGACTGTAGCAGGAATCTTACGCTTTGGCTGAAATATGCTCGCCATAAAGTCAAGACGCTCATCTGGAAGCTCTACAATTCCGTGGTTAGGTTCAATTGTACAAAAAGGGTAATTTGCCGCTTCTGCCGGCGCGCGTGTAAGCGCAGAAAAGATTGTTGATTTTCCTACATTCGGGAGACCAACAATTCCACATGTAAGTTTCATTTATTTACTCCGATGAAAATCTTACTCTTATTTTGTAAATTGCTCAACAGAGCCGTCTTTTGCCTTTTTCTCGCTGTATACTGCGTTGTCCGCCGCGCTGAACCAGGTTGTCTCGTCCCATCCCCGCTGAAGAAAAGCTATGCCTGCGCTGAACGTAAAACTGCGGCCACCCGCAAAGTCAAATTTCTCCGTGGCAAATGTGTTCCTTATGTTATCAACAACCTCGCATACCTGTTTTTCTGTCTCGTTTACAAAGAGCATCACAAATTCCTCGCCGCCATACCTAAAGGCTTTCCGGATTCCGCCCATATTCTCCTTTATTATCCGCGAAATTCTCAAAAGAACCTCATCTCCATTCTTCCTTCCATAGACCTTATTCACCTGCTTAAAGTTGTCCATGTCAATGAGAACCATGCACGGAACAGCTATTCCACTATTAAAGCTGCGTAGATATGCGTTCATTGCCTCATCCAGAGCAGAACGGTTATAGAGCTTTGTGAACGGCTCTATGTTAAGCTCGCTCAAAAGCTCTGCCTGGCGCTGGCTTGCGGAATAGACAAAGTCTATCTGCTCAGACTGATAGCTAAGTATTGACTTTGCGACAACATACACAAGGGCCAGATAAAAGAATGCGCTCACAGCGGTTGCCATATAGTCAACTAAAGGAAGCCGCCTGTCATCAAACCAAAGAGTAAGCAGGGAAGCAGCGAATACAGCAATGCAGATATGCAGCGTTACAATAAGAATCCGCCTGTCTGCGAAAACGGCGCAAATCATAATCGGAAGTCCTATTGACGCAAGCACAAACTTAAAATAATTGTGGCAGATTGAAATTGATGCGGCGAGCACACAGACGCAGATGCTTATATAAAGATTTTTCTGGGAAACCTTAAACCTGTTCGAGTAGAGAACTACAGTAGCCAAGATTGATGCCAATAAATTGCATCCAGACGGCAAGATAAACCGCAGCAGAAGATACCGGCCAATGCTTGATGTAAATGAATTGCTTTTTAGATATGCAAGAAAGACAACAAGCTCAAATACAAAGACAACTCCAGAGCCGCACCAGCATAGCATTAAAAGGGATTTCTGCCATTTCTCATTTATACTATCCCTGAATTCGCCAAAGTCCATGCTCTTATTATATTTTATCAGCTTAAAAATAACAACTTTTTTAAGGTGCTTTTAAGAAAAGAAACGCGACTTTATTTACCTGGCGCTTTTAAGAGCCAATTCATTTTATTTACACACAACAAAAAAAGTAATATCCTAATTTTATTAAAGTCAGGCACGGATATTTCTGCGCCTGCTGGAGGAAAATAAAAAATGGCATTTGCATTAAATCTTTATCCAGTTACTTACATCGCGCGCTACAACCCTGAGACAACAAAATGGGACGAGGAATGGCTTGAGAACGACAAGGTTACCTACGATGAGCTAATGGCTATGAGCGAAGCCGACCGCAAGGCAATTCTTGACAAGCGCAACCAGATGGGACTTCCTTCAGTTTCTTACACCTCACAGTACGCATACAGCTGCTTTGAGGGAATGAAAGGATTCCCGACAAAAGACGGCGGAGTCGCAATTTTCCGCCCTGAAGAGAATGGAAAGCGGTTCAACAACTCAATGAAAGGTCTATATTGCCCTGCGTTCCCAGTTGACCAGTTTGTAAAGGCATCTGTTGAATTTGTAAAGCGCAACGCGGCTCTTGGCTATGTTCCAAAATACAACCCTGACTGGGAAAAAACAGACTATGCGGACGCAGACTCAATCTATATGCGTCCATTCATGAACTCAGAGGGAGCAATCGGTGTCGGATGCGCAAAGCAGCCTTACGTGGTAATCTGCGCGACAACGGTAAGCGCATACTTTAAGAAAGGTCTTGACGGAGCTGTTATCACAGACAGAATCCGCGCAACTCCGCACGGAACAGGATACATCAAATGCGCGTCAAACTATGTAATCTCCGCGCTCGCAAAGAAAGAGGCTGAGGACAAGGGTTTCGTCGAGTGCGTATACCTTGATGCCGTTCATCACAAGTATTTCCAGGAAGGCTCAAGCTGCAACATCTTCTTTGTGCTCAAGGACAAGACAATCGTAACACCAGAGCTTGGCGACACTATTCTTCCAGGAATCACAAGAAAGTCTGTAATCGCTCTTGCAAAAGAGAAGGGATATAAAGTTGAGGAGCGCCCTGTTTCTGTAAAGGAAGTCCAGAAGAAAGCAGTTGAATGCTTTGTCACAGGAACCGCAGCTGGAATAAGCCCGATGTCTTCATTGACAGACCTTAACGGCAAAAAGACAGAATTCGGACCAGGATTCGGCCCTGTCGCGAAAGAGCTTCAGCACGAGCTCAAAGGCCGCCAATACGGACTTCTTGAGGATCCAAACCACTGGAACACAGTTGTTATAGAAGGCAATAAATAAATAGCAGTAAAGCCAGCAGCTTGTCTGCTGGTGAGGATTTGCCACAAAAAAGGGAGCCGTCTAAGAAATAGACAGCCCCCTTTTTTATCAGTCTACGCCAGCCTCATCAAGAAAATCCATCGAAAGCTCCTCATAGCCGGCTCCCAATCGGCTGTTCATAAGCTCAAAGAAATGAGGGAAGCTTACATCGCAGCATTCAGCGTCCTTTATGACAAGCTTCTCATTATTTGAAAGAGAAAGCCCCAGGCACGCAAGCGCCATAGCTATACGGTGGTCGTTATAGCTTTCAACCAAGCCGCCTCTCAGAGGCCGTCCGCCATGTATAATAAGGGCATCGGGTCTCTCCTCCGCTTTTACCCCTAGCTTGGAAAGCTCCTTGTTAAGGGCATCTATACGGTCAGTTTCTTTTCTGCGGCAAACTTCCGCATCCTCAAGAACGACTGTGCCATCTACGGTTGCGGCTATTGCGGCAAGAGCGCAAATCGCATCAGGAAAAGGGTTCATGTTCACATGAAGCTCGCCGCCAGGAAGAGACTTTGTGGAAAGCCTGCCTCCGTTACGCGCTTTATTTCCACCGCGAACACGCAAGGTGTTCTTGTCCTTGTCCCATTCAATATCCGCGCCCATAGACTTGAGGACATCAACTATGGCATCATCCCCTTGAGTTCCGCTGGAATCAACATTCTCTATCATAATATCGGAGTCTGTCATCAGGGCGGCAATCAGAGGGAACGCGACTCCCTCCCAGTCGCTTGGAATAGTAACATCAAAGTTTTTTACCCTTGCAGGCCCCTCAAGCTCAATCCGCCTGAAATCATCGCTTATAAAGCAGTCTATTCCCGCAAGCTTGAGCCATTTCTGTGTCATCGTAAGATAAGGAGTCTCTTTCGGGTTAGAAAGATTTATAACAGTCTTTCCGTTTAGCAAGGGGGCGGCCATCATAAGCCCCGACACATACTGGCTTGAGATTTCCCCTGCCGTATTCACTGTTCCCGCAAAGACAGGCCCTCTTATCACCAGCGGACATCCGTTGTAGCCAGGAACAGAGGTTTCCGCCTGGGCACCAAGCTGCCTCAGGGCATCCGCCACGTGGTTCACCGGCCGCTTTCTGATTGACTCATCGCCGGTAAAAATACTTATCCCCTTAAAGCAGGCGGCGACAGGCGAAAGGAAATAAAGCAAAGATCCTGAATTCCCGACATTGACAACATCAACCGGCAGATGAAGCTTTTTTCCAGCTCCGTGCACAACCCACTGAGTTCCGGGTTTTCCCTCCTCAGAGAGATTTAGGTCAACTATGGAGCCAAGCAGAGGAACGGCGGCCGCCGTAGAAAGGCAGTCTGCGCTAGGAAGCGGGTTGCGGATTATTGAGTTTCCATCCGCAAGTGAAGCGAGAACAAGAGCGCGTATTGTATGAGACTTTGAGCCAGGAACAGTTATTCTTCCAGAGAGCCCATGCCTTGAAGCGATGATATTCATACATTCCCTCCTATGAAACACCGCGTTAGCGGTCGTGCACGGAAGCACGAAATACAAGTTGCAATGCAACTTGCGTGATAAAAATTACAAGGATGAAATTTTTATCATATCTCCAAAATGTCTATCTTACCTTGAACATGATTCCGACAACAGCAAGCGTAATCAAAAGCTGAAGCATCATAAATTTGACCAGAACCTGCGTAGGCGACCAGCCATGGTTTATACGCACATGGTCATGAAGAGGAAACCTTATGGTTGTAAATATGCTTATATGGAAAAATCTTTTGAGAAAGACCTTCATCAGCCCCATTCCGCCATTTATAAAGATAATCGTGGATGTTGCAAAAATCATAAAAGGATTGCCGCTCAGCATGACACAAAGACCTATGTAGAACCCCAGCGCCCTGCTCCCCGCGTCTCCCATAAGACAGCTGCTAGGAAAGGCGTTGTGCCACAGATACCCCATAAGCACTCCTGCAAGGCAGAATGTCATTACAGCCCAGCCTGCTCCCTGAGCAAAGTGCGGAACAAGAAGATAGGCGGCGATATCCTTGTGGCCCAGTATAAAGTAAAATATAACGCCCAGTGTCAAAAGCGCAATCAGCACCAAAGTTGAGCTCAGCCCGTCAACACCGTCTGTGCAGTTCGTTGTGTTTACAGAAGTCCAAATCATTACAGTTGAAATAGCCACAAACAGCCAGGGCATCACGGAAATCTTGTGTGTAAGGAAAGGAAGCCAGAAATATATCTTGCCTTCAGAATCAAGGCTTTTAAGATAGGCGGCAAGCAGAATAGATGCGGCCAAAGAGATAACAAGGTCAAGGACGGCCTTGCGGTACTCGCCCCAGCTTTTTACGCTCCGGTCATCAAGGTAGCCCGTAAGCATCATAAGCCAGGTAAGCATAAGAGAGCAGCCCTTGAACCAATCCATTGGAACAAAAATCAGGCTAAGAAGAACAAAGACAGTTATGAAGAAAACCCCTGCGCCTGTAGGCTTGCCTTTTGCCGCCTCTGCGCTTACAGTAAACTCGCGTCCACGGTCATGCGGCATATACTTGTAGAAATGCGGCATAGCATAGAGCACAACAAGGAATCCCGTATAAAGCGACAAGACAATAAGAACTGTATAAGACTGCAAAAGACGGGCAGGGCCAAAGTAAGAAGTTAGCAAACCGCCAATGTAATAAAGCATAAAGACTATTTTAGCGAAGGCAAGCCGTTTCTACAAGATTCAATTTTCCAGCCGCGACTTTCACTTTCTGTGTCTGGCTATATTTTACAGAATGTCCATGGCAGAAATCCACAGTAACAGAATAAACCCCTGGCTCAAGAGTAAGCCCCGCAACGCTCGCTGAGGCAGGAAAGTAGCGGGACGAGCGCACATCCGCGCGCTCAATGAACTCTGTAGCGACCTGATGGGCAATATCAAAAAGAGTTATAAGAAAATCCAGCATATCGTCATCCGTGCTGGCGGCATCCAGGCCTGCGCTGACAGCCTGCCGTGCGATTGAGCGCGCGAGAGACTTCGCAAAGATAAGAGAATAGCGCTGCTGGAAAGTATCAACCGCTATATTCTCTATTGATTCAATCTTCTCTAGCTCCTGTGTATACTCTGCTCCGGACAAAGTGTTCACAGCGCGGACAGAGATACGGTTTATCCTTGACTTCTGCTTCTCCATGACGGGAAGCGCAAGCTTGTACCAATGTCCTGAAGACCACGGCACACGGATAACCTCCTCTTTTTTTATTGGAGCACGCCCGCTGAAAGCAAGGACGTTAAGCCGCGCCTGGCTGTCTGGAATAATAAGCTCTGTTTCCACAGAGGAAGGAACGGGAAAATCATAAAGAGAGGACTGGGATTCAAAAGCCGACTTTAGATAGCGCAAGTCAACGCCAGCGTTGTCCTTGTCGCCATTTGCCCTGTAGAGCAGCATGCTTAGATAACGCGCCAGGGCAGAGTCAGAGAACTTGACAGAAACTTTCCTTACCTTGACATCGCTTGCGCTGTCTGATTGCTCAACATCCTTCTCGTATTTTGACTTTAGAGACTTGAGCTTGTTGTCAAACCGCCGGACTTCAACCATCGCCTCATCGTTTTCTCCAAGAGCCGCATAGTTAAGAGCCATGAAAATGTTTATATAGATATTCTCAAAGTCCTCTCCGGCATAATCCTTTACGGTGTCGTTTGTGACTGCGCTTGCTATAGCCTGGCTTATGCTGACTGCGCTGTATTGCTCAATCAGCTTCTCCGCCTCGGAAAGCAGGGAGTTTGAGTCTGAGTGCCGCCCTTCAAAGTGCTCAAGGACACCGGCATCCAGCGCATAAAGAACTTTGTCATGGCTTGAGTAAATTGACTTCTTCTCGCTGCCAAGCTCAGACAGGACCTCTCCGTACTTGCCCTGTTCCAAGTTCGAGTCGATTCTTGAGTAATTGTAATCCGCCATCGTCGTGCAGGAAAAAAAGACAAGGACACAGAAAACAGAAGAAGCAACAAGGGTCAGTTTTTTTAACAGAGAATGGCGGCGCATAGAACTTAATTCAAATTATAGCTTAAGGTAGAGAGCGCACAATGTCTCTGCGTCGGCTATTGTGTTGGCCAGATAGCTATACTCGTCCGGCTGATGGCAGACCTCGTCTATTGTGGACCAGATTGCGCAGGAGAATCCCTCTCCACGCAGCTCAGCGCCAACTGTTCCTCCGCCTATTCCGACAGGCACAGCCTTTATCCCATGTGCGGCTCTTATCGCCTGCTCAAGTTTTACTACAACAGGAGCATCCACTGGAGTTGCGGGAGACTGCTGGAACTGAGGCTCAGAGACTTCAATCTGGACACCGTATTTCTCTTCCACTTCTGCCACACGCTTTTTAACCTCTGAGCGCACTGTATCAAGCGTATAGCGCGGCAAAATGCGGCAGTCCATGTAAAACACATCATCGCCCGGAATTATGTTCACAGTGTCTACATTTGATTCTTTCTTTGTAGGCTGGAAAGTTGACCAGGACGGAGTGAACAGAGAATCTTTCTCATTAAAGAAATTCTCCAAATCATTAAGGCGCAATGCAAGCTCACATGCGGCCAGGTGCGCATTTTTTCCTTTCTGAGGCATTGAGCCGTGGCTCTGCTTTCCTACCGTATGCAAGCGGAGCCAAAGTATATTCTTTTCCGCAACCTCTATTGTCTCTCCCTTAGGATCGCCTCCGTCTGGAATAAGGATAAGATCATCTTTTCTGAACAGTTCCTTATGTTCACGCAATAGATACTTCATTCCGTACTCAGAGCCGAATTCCTCGTCTGCCATGAACAAAAGCTTTACCGTGTACTTAGGAGTGATTTTGTTGTTAAGCAAGGCAAGCGCTGAAATAACTGCGCTGACAAGCCCCTGCTGGTTGTCTTCAACTCCCCGCCCGACAAGCCTGTCGTTCTTCTCATCATAGACAACTTTCCACGGATCTGAATGCCAGAGGCTAAGGTTTCCAGGAGGAACAACATCGACATGCGCCATTACCCACACACGCTGGTCAGTTTCTCCAGGAACTGTAAGGACAAGATTTGGCCTCACGCCAGAACTTACCCTCTTGTCAGGAGCGTCATATTGCTCAAACTGCTCTTCCTTAAAGCCCCTTTCCAGAAGCCATTTTTTCAGAGCCGCGCTTTTCTTTGACTCGCCGTCTCCGCCGCTTTCTGGAGCCATCGCTAGAATTGAAGAAAGCAACGTCTGCAAGTCAATTATGTCCTCCCTTGAATTCTCAAGAGTTGATTTTACTAGATTGTATTCTTTCATGCCCATATTCTAGCATATTTTCGTAAATTGCATACAGTAAATTAGACGCCAAGATTCTTTGTGTCCGTTATCTTTATAAAAAAATCCATATTCACCGCAATGAAGGCAGAACAATAGACAGTGACAGCTCCTCCGACAACAGCGTAGAACCAGGTCAGATAAGAGACGTTCTGTGTTCTTTCAAAGAAAATTCCTGAAAGCACAAGCAGCAGAATCATCAGGAAGCCGCTTAAAACCCAGCGTCTCATGGAAACAGGCTTGAGATTTTTAAGCCAGGAAGGATCTGCGTTTCTTATCTTTTCCGAAAGCGAAACATCTTCAAGAGAGACTTTCTGCAGCAGTGGCTTTCCAGCAAGTTTCTCCGCTTTAGTCAAAAGACGCACTTTTGTCCGGCAGCTCTTGCAAAAGAAAAGATGCATTAAGCTTGAAAACGGAAGCCTCTCTCCTTTGTCCAGAGAAAAAAAACAGTCCATAACGCTTCCGCATTTTTTGCTGTCTGCGGCCGCTTTCACAGCATTCTTGTCTTTCATAATACCCCCTTAAGCTTTTCTGCAAGAATTTTCTTTGCTCTGAAGATATGTGACTTTATCGTATTAACAGGAAAGCCTGTAATCTCTGAGATTTCATCATATTTAAGCCCATGGAAAAAATACATCTCCACACATATACCGTAATTTTCCGGAAGAGTTGCGACAGAACTGCGGATTACATCGAGCGTGATTTTACGGATTTCCTCGTCCTCTGGAGAACGGTCTTTTGACTGCAAAAGCTCCTCATTTGCAAGCGGAACGTACTCCTGGCGGCGGGTTACAGAGTTTACAGCGGAATTATACGCAATCTTTGTAATCCAAGTTCCAAAGCTCGCATTGAACTTGAATTTTGAAAGATTGATATAGACTTTTACAAAAACTTCCTGCACAAAATCATCTGTGTCGTCAGAATTCCTAAAAAAACTCATGCCTAAAGCCTCAACACGTTTCCGATAGAATTCCATAAGGCTTTCGAATGACTTTGAGTTTCCTGCCAGCGCCGACTTTATAAGAATTTCATCGCGCTTGTTTATAAGCGCCCGCTCAATGCCATTCAAGGTTTCACTTACCATTTGTCCTAGAGAAGCGCTTTATTTCCAGTCATTCAGCTTATAAAAAATAAGAGCGCAAATCCCGACAGAAAGCGGAACAAGGCCGCCTAAAAGCGATGGAGAAATTCCATTCATAAGAGAAAAAACGACTGTGAGCATAAGACCGACACCAGTAAGCAGAAGCCCGATTAAAAGTGAATAGGCCTTAAGGTTGAATTTCTCCCTCTTGAATGAGCCGTTAAGAATCTGCCGGCGAACTTCCAGGTGATGCCATAGCAATGAGAAGAATACTACAACGCCGCCAATTCCTATGGCCACAATAGGCGTAATAGCGATAATAACCTGAGCCGCAACGCTCATCTGCTCCATAATCAGCACTCCTAAAAAGATAAAGAAGGTTACTCGCGGACAAGAATTCCGTCAGCAAGGTCTTTCTGCGCCTGTGCCTTCATTTTTGCATGCTGCTTTTTTCCTGTAGCTGTAAAAGGAATCTTGTCAACAATTGCAAAATACCTCGGCCTTTTATATTTGCTCAGCATCTTGCTCGCCGAGCAGAATTCGCTAAGCTCTTTTACCGTGAGGCTGCTGTCATTCGCAATGACATAGGCGCACACGGCCTGTCCGCGCACCTTGTCTGGAACTGCGGTTACGATGCAGTCGCTCACCTTGTCATTCTGCATAATGGCTTCCTCTATTTGGGCCGGATAAATATTCTCTCCAGATACAACCATCATGTCATCCTTGCGGCCTCTTACCGTTACAATCCAGTCATCGTTCCACACCCCTGTGTCGCCAGTATACATCCAGCCCTTGTAGAATTTCTCTTTTTCCATCTCGTCGTTGTGGAAATAAGAGTATGTTGATTTTGCAGGTGAATGGATTATGATTTCTCCTTCTGTCTCGTTGTCTGTCGGCACAAGCTCATCCGGCTCAGCCTTTGAGCCATCTTCCTTAAGACGCACGACACGCACTTCATCATCAGTGCAGCTCACGCCTACAGAGCCGGCGCCGTCTGGAAGATTGTAAGGGCGCAAAAATGAATTCCAGAATGTCTCTGTTGTTCCATATCCGTTAAAAATATTCGGTGTCAGGACTTTGCCAAATCTTATGCATTCTTCCCTTCCAAGAGGAGCACCCATTGTCACAATTCCGCGCAGACTTGAAATATTCCTAGGGGATTTTTCCTGCGCACGGGCAAGCATCTCAAGGTTTGCGGGGGCACCCATCATAAAGGTGATATTGTACTTTGAGCACCAGTCCAGTGATGTCTGAGGACGGAAAGAGCGCATCACAACGACCGCTGCGCCTGCATAAAACACAGGGCAGACTCCTCCGGAATGACAGCCTCCACGATGAAACCATGGAGTCATGTTAAGCGTGACATCATGCGGATTCATCGGATAATGCATTATTACATCATGCGCGGAAAGAACTTCATTTATATCATTCACTGGAACAAATTTGGGGAGACTGGTTGTTCCGCTTGTGCAAAGACGCAGCACCTCATCATAGATATGCGGTCTGAAATCAATCACAGGCTCTCCGTCACTTGCGCCGGCCACAAAATCCTCATAAGAAACATGTCCTTTTGGAAGAGGAGTGGAGTCAAGATTGTCCGCCATTACAAAAATCTCCGGCTTCCAGAGACAGATTTTCGCAGCCTCCTCTATCATGCCCGCGACATTCGCAGAATAGACTACAGCCTTTGGCTTGTTGTGGTTGATAAGAAGAGCCATTTCTCCGCTGCTAAGATTATAGTTTGCGGCAAGAAAGATTGATCCGATTTTTCTAGGTCCCACATACATAAAGGCAAATTCTGGAGAATTACGCAGCGCTCCCATAACAATATCATCTTTTTTTATTCCGTGCGCCTGCAATGCATTTGCCAGCTTGTTGGCCTGGGCATTAAGCTCCTTATAATTCCACGAGCGTCCAGTGTCTGGATCTATTACTGCCGGCCGTTTTGAAAACCTGTGGACATTGCGCATAAAACCACTAAGCCATGTATATTCGTGCTCAAAAGTATCAATGAACATTGAGTCATTATAGGTACGCGACATTTTTTTACTTCCTCTTATAAACTATAAATCTAAAAAAAGCAGAGCGCCGTATGCACAAACAAGACAAACAACGTCTCTGCTTCATAAAGTAATAGACACAAGATTTAGAAAAAAGTTGCAGCTATTTTTGCAATTCGTTTAATGATGGAACAGCCTGATTCCGTTGAAGCACATAACCATATTGTACTTGTCGCAGGTCTCGATAACCTGGTCGTCGCGAACAGATCCGCCTGGCTCGGCAATCACTGTCACGCCGGACTTGTGAGCCCGCTCAATGTTGTCTCCGAACGGGAAGAACGCGTCGCTTCCAAGCGCGACATTTGTGTTCTTTGAAATCCATTCCGCCTTTTCCTCGTCGGTGAAAACTTCAGGCTTTGTCTTGAAAACTGTCTGCCATTTTCCTTCCGCAAGAACGTCGTCGTGCTCAGGCCCGATGTAAACGTCAATCGCGTTGTCGCGGTCGGCTCTCTTGATTCCGTCAACAAACTGCAGGTTCAAGACTTTTGGATTCTGCCTTAGCCACCAGTTGTCCGCTTTCTGCCCCGCAAGTCTCGTACAATGGACGCGGCTCTGCTGCCCCGCTCCGATTCCAATCGCCTGTCCGTCCTTCACGTAGCAGACTGAGTTTGACTGCGTGTATTTGAGCGTAATCAGCGCAATAATCAGGTTGTGCTTGTCTTCCTGCGTGAGATTCTTGTTTTTTGTGACAATGTTTGAAAGGCAGCTTTCGTCAAGTTTGATAAAATTGTGCCCCTGCTCAAACTTGACTCCGAAAACCTGCTTCACTTCTGTCGCCGGCGGAACATAACTCGGGTCGATTTTTATGATGCAGTAGTTTCCTTTTTTCTTCGCTTTTAAAATTTCAAGCGCTTTTGGAGAATAGCTAGGCGCGATGATTCCGTCAGAAACTTCCTTTTTGATTAAAAGCGCGG
>CAZURC010000032.1:0-16011 GCA_964623405.1 uncultured Treponema sp. | reverse complement strand
TGCAGGCATAGAACACGAGCGGAAGAGAAATCAAAATCAGCGCTTTGAACTGGCTTCCCGAAATCATAAGCAGGCGGCGTGTCTGTTCTTTTTTGCTAAGGGGGATATTTGATGATTTTGTCTGCATTCGGGTTATCTATTGCGCAAGCTGCATCGGCGGGGAAAAGCAGATGACGGGAGTCGAACCCGCGCGCCAACCTTGGGAAGGTCGTATACTACCGTTATATTACATCTGCATGTCTTTTCTAATCAACATAAATATAGCAGATTGAATGACAAATTACAACAATCAGCATTTATAGCAATTACAAATTTATAAATTCCCCGTTGAATAAACAGCCTTTTTTATGTTAGATTTTTCTTAAATCATGTTGTTTAAAATAATTAATTTCGCAGGCAGCTTGTGTATTCTCTTATACGGAATGAAGCTGATGAGCGACGGAATTCAAAAAAGCGCAGGGCAGAAACTTCAAAAAGTTCTTGCCTTTATGACAGGCAACCGGTTTGTAGGCTTGTTGACTGGATGTATTCTTACGATGATTATTCAGTCATCTGGTGCAACTACGGTAATGCTTGTCAGTTTTGTAAACGCCGGACTTGTTACACTGGAACAGTCAATTGGTGTTGTTTTTGGTGCCAATATCGGCACAACAATTACTGCCTGGATAGTTGTTCTGTTCGGGTTCAACTTTAAAATCGAGGCTTTCGCAATTCCCCTCTTTGGCCTTGGTTATCTTCTAACTGTAATCAAAAAAATAAAAAATGAAGGACTTGGACAAGCTATAATGGGCTTCGGTCTTTTGTTCATAGGACTTGGCTGGCTTTCTGCCGCATTTCAGTTTGAGCAGGGCGGGAACTTCACCTTGTTCATGCGCACAATACAGGGGCATGGGGCTCTTTCTATAATACTTGCAGTTCTTGTCGGCGTTGTATTCACGGCGCTTATTCATTCTTCTTCCGCAATGTCAGCCATCGTGATTACAATGGCTTATAACGGAGTCGTGAACTGGGAGTTTGGTGCTGCTGTCGTGATGGGGGCGGCTGTCGGTTCTACTGTGGATGCCATTATGGCGGCCGCAGGAACAAATGCAAACGCGAAGCGTACGGCTCTTGTCCATGTTCTGTGCAACTCTGCTACTGTGGTTATTCTTCTTGTGTTATTTAAGCCGTTCCTTGCGCTTGTTGATCTTATAATTCCGGGAAATGCAGAGAAAGGCGAGAACTTGATTTATCATATAGCCATGCTTAACACTGCGTTCAAAGTGATTGAGACAATCGTATTTATTCCATTTACAAAGCAGATTGCCGTCTTGCTGCGCAAGATTGTCAAGGATGACAAGATTCCTGTAGATAATTCTACGTATCGCCTTGAGTTCAACAACGAGCTTGCCCTTAAGTCTCCGGAAACTTGTGTTTATCGTGCTCAGAGAGAGATTGGAGTTTTCTCAGAAAATGTAGTGCAGATGTATGACGAGCTTCAGGCGGGGCTTGCGCATTTTGACAATTCTTTTATTGAGGAGCGGCATCCAAAAATTCAGTTTCTTGAGAATTACTGCGACCAGATGCAGGAGCAGCTTACCACATATCTTATCCGCTGCCAGCACTTGCATCTTTCCGACGAGGCGAAGGACAATGTTCAACTTATGCTGCGCTTAATTGGAGAGATGGAGAGCATGGCGGATTGCTGCCTGAGCATCTCCATACAGATAAAGAAAGCTTTGGAAAAGAATGTTGTGTTCAAGCAGGAGGACTTTAACCGTCTTATTCCTTATTTTGAGCTTGGACGCCAGCTCTTGTACTTTATTCATAAGAATGTGGCTAAGATACAGAAACTTACTCCAGAAGAGTATAAATTTGCAAGTGACCTGGAGAACCAGATTGACAGCCAGAGGACAGAGCTCCGCCATATTGCCCGTGACCGTCTTGAGTCTGGAGCCGATGTTCGCGCAGAGCTTTATTATATGGATATTATCCGCCAGATAGAAAAAATTGGTGACCGCTGCTTTGATGCTGCCGGCGACTTGCGGTAAGCATGGTGCCTTGAGAAGCGGGCTTAAAACTTCATTTTGCCTAAATTCTATTTTTGTTGTATATTTATATAAAATATAAACTATCAATTAAAAATCTCAACAAGAACAAAGCAGTCAAGAAAGGGGATTATGGCAATGTATGAGTCTGGTGAGGATTATCTCGAGGCGGTTTTGCGCTTGCAGCTGGAAAATGGATTTGTGCGCTCAGTTGATGTTGCAAACAAGCTTGCGGTTTCTCGTCCAAGCGTGAGTCGTGCTATGGGCGTTCTTGAGAAAGACGGTTATATTGAATTTGGCATAGGCAACATGATAAAGCTTACTCCAAAAGGACAGGAAAAGGCGGAGGATGTATATGGCCGCCATAAGCTGTTGACTAAATTCCTTATAAAGATAACAGGTCTTCCGGAAGATCAGTGCGAAGAGAATGCCTGCCGTGTTGAGCATCAAATTGACAAAGATGTTGTGCAGGGCATACAGAAATGGGTTGACAACAATTAGAGATTATTGAATCTTGTCGGGCGAGAGAGTCAAGCTTATCAAGTAAACTGCACTAATGAAAAAAATAAATGTAAATATTTTATGCCTGACTCTTCTTGTCACAGCTTTTTTTTGCGGATGCAGCAATAAAAAGAGTCTTCCGAAGAATGCCACGGAGCCAAACCTGCGCTCTCAGAGAATAAAGGTTGTCGCGACGATTTTTCCTCTTTATGACTGGACTAGAAATATTGCGGATAATAGCGAGAATATTGAGCTAGAGCTTTTAATTGCAAATGGCGTGGATTTGCATTCATTTCAGCCTTCAACTAGCGACATTGTAAAAATTTTGACAGCGGATATTCTTGTTTACGTTGGCGGAGAAAGCGATTTCTGGATAGAGAATGCGCTTAAAAATGCTGTAAATACCGAAATGACCAAAATTAATCTGATGCAAGAGCTTTCTGCTTCTGTAAAAGAAGAAGAATTTGTTGAGGGAATGACATCAGACAAAGATGATGAGCGTCATGCGTTGGAGCTTGCAAGCCATAGCCATAATGATGTTGAGTATGATGAGCATTTGTGGCTTTCTGTGGAGAATGCTAAATGTGCAGTGGAAAAGATTGCGGCGGCCTTAAAAGACAAGGATTTTTCGGAAGAAACCCTTTTTGAGACAAACAAAAATATTTATATTGAAAAGCTTGATACTCTTATAAACGAATATAAGAGAGATTTTTATAAGGAGGGACAGCATTCTGTCAATAATGCAATCATAGTGTGTGACCGCTTTCCATTCCGGTACATGACAGACGAGATTGGCTTGAAATACTTTGCGGCGTTTGTCGGCTGCTCAGCGGAAACAGAGGCAAGCTTTGAGACTGTCGCTTTTTTATCAGAAAAGGCAAGGGAACTTAAGGTTAGCAAGGTCTTTGTTACAGAAAGTTCTGATAAAAAAATAGCGCGGACTGTAATTAAGAACGCAGGTCTTTCAGAAGAGAGCTGCAAAATTGTTGCACTGGACTCTATGCAGTCGACAACTCTTGAACAGGCTCAATATGGCGCTAATTACATTGACACGATGAAAGAAAATTATAAAAAACTTGCAGAATAATATAAATTATTGATAAAGGTTCTTTTATAACATCGTCTTTTTGCAAATACTCACCTTAATTTTTTAGGTTATTTCTATATAATAAATAGTAGCAGATTTTTTAGTTTTTCTTACAAGAATCTGTGTATCTTAAAACTATTTTGTTTGTTTATTAAATGAACATTAAAACCGATAAGGAGGATTTTAAAATGAAAAAATTAGTTACTTTGCTTGTTGCATGTCTTGCACTTGGCTCTTTTGCCTTTGCGGAAGGATATTTTAGCGCAGAGGATCTTGACAAGGGAACTATTGCGGAAGACAAGGCGCTGGAGGACGGATTTGTTCTTCATGCAAACTCTGAAAAGTATATGACTATTTCTAAGAAGCCTTTGCACCAGGCTCCAAACGGAGAGGAATTTACAATGGCTTTGCAGCTGCAGGGTGGCGGAAAACTTGCTGAGCGCTCTGTTTCTTTTCCTGCAAAAAAAGGCGAGACAATCACAATTTGGGGAAATTCTACTTCAAAGACAGACATGAGGCAGATTGTTGTCGTAGGACCGGATGGAAAAACTGTAAAAGAGCTTCCAATGGGAACAGACGAGGAAGGAGCAAAGGCTTCTGAGGAATCTGTAAAGGCTCCTGCTGACGGAACTTACACAGTATATTCAAAGAAAAGCGGAATCAACATCTACAAGATTAATGTAGGTGAGTAATCAGCTGCTTGATTTGTAATAACGCAGACTTTCTTTGTGGGGAGTCTGCGTTTTTTATGGGAGAATAAAATGAAAAAACTTCTTTCTTTTGGGATTTGCGCGTTGCTTGCAGTTTCTGGATTTGCGCAGTCATCGCGTCCAGACTGGGCTTCTGTTGCTGCCCCAAAAATAACATCTGTCAGTCTTACAGAAGGAAATCCAAATGAGATTTCTGTAAAGTTCAATGCGCCGACAGATACAAAGACCTCGGATAAAGGTTATGTTGAGATGCAGGGGCCTTACGGCAAGCCTGTAAAAACTCCTTTTGGAAAAGCGCGAAGGGCAGACAAGCACGCTGAGTTCAGTCCTGAGTTTTCTGGAAAATACACTTTCACTGTCTACACGCAGCGCACTAATGAGTCAACGGAAAAGGCTTCTGAGCCTGTTTCATTTGACTTTAAGCTGCCTCTTACAAAGCCTGTTGTGAATGTCCTTAATATCGGCAACACGACACTCTCTTTGTCATGGGATGCTGTTGTTGAAGCTGACGGCTATGTTGTTTCTTATACAGACGGAGCTGGCAAGACAAATGAGCAGCCAAAAACGACTTCTCTCTCTGCTGAGATAAAAGGTCTTAAGGCTGGAGATTATTCAGATATTATTGTCTATGCCACGCGCGGGACAGAAAGAGTTGGCTCTAATCCTATTCACAAGCTCGTAAGAGCTGAAAAAGAGCGTGTATGGACATTTACAGAGTTTGGAACATCTACAAATCCTAGCCGCAACCGCTATGAGCTTCTTGACCCGAATGACCTGAAAGTCACCCTTTACTCATGCACATTCGATGAGAAGACGGGAAATATTATCGAGAAGGGCGGAAAATTTGAAAGCTACTTTGATGGAATATCTTTCTATTATACAGTGATTGACCCTAAGACGGAAAACTTTGAGCTCACTGCTACTGTTCATGTTGACTATCATAACCCGATGGCTGATGGACAGGAAGGATTCGGTCTTCTTGCTATTGACCGTCTTGGAGTAGAGGGACAGCCTCTTATGATTGCCTATAACAACTCTGCTGGAGTGATTACCCGCAAATTTACAACACATGTAAACGGTGTAAAGAAAGAGATAAAGGACGGAATCGGAGCTCGCTTTGTAAGCGGACTTACCGATGAAGTAATTGCTCTTGGAGACGAAGGAATCAAAGCCCGCGCTGTAAGCAAGTCTGACGCTTTCTCCTATGATCAGGGCTCAGATGCAATAAAGACAGGTGATACTTACCGTGTAACGCTCAAGAAAGACAATACTGGCTATCACGCAATATATAAGAGAGCTATTCCTTCTGAAGACACAAAAGAAGAATTCATCATGTATGATCCAGACAATAACAAGCTTCTTCAGCTGGATAAGGATCATATATATGTCGGATTTGCAACCGCTCGCGGATGCAATGCCACATTCTCTGATGTAGTTCTTAATATTACTGACCCTAAGAAAGATCCTCCTGCCCAGGAAGAGCCGCCGGAGCTTGTTCCTCTTGCGACTACAATTGATTGCCCTACAACTTGGTACAACACAAAGTATCCGTTCGTATTCACGACAAACGCAAACGGAACAATCCATGTAGAGACAAAAGCAGGAAAAGTTCTTATCAAGGGAGACAAGATTGAGGTTCCAGAAGGAAAGACTTATGCGGACTACAAGAAAACAATCAAAATCTCCAGTGATTTGAATGATCTGCTTGTTACTTTTGACCCAGAGGATAACTGGCGTCCAGGACCTAAGAAGGTTATAGCGCAGTTCAACTCTGAACCGGAAGTAAACGACTATGAGATGAATTACAAGCCTGTCACTTACTCTCATTCAATTATCTCAAAGACTTATAAGGGAAGCACTATCTATGTTTCTCCGACAGCCAATGCTTTTGGAAAAGGAACAAGTGAAGAGCCTCTTGACCTGCTCTCAGCGATTCAATATTGCCAGCCGGGACAGACAATCATAATGAAGGCCGGCACTTACTACCCTGGAAAGAGCATAGAGATTGAAAGAGGCAATGATGGAACTGCGAAGAAGAGAAAGTCTTTGATTGCAGAAGCTGGCGCACGTCCTGTCATTGATTTCTCAAAATCTAAGGCAAAGGTTACAGCTCTAAATCTTTATGGAAGCTATTGGACTTTACAGGGATTTGACATCACAGGAACTCCTGGTGATGTAAAGGCTTTGCAGGTTGCAGGAAACTACAACAATATAATCATGATTGACACCTATCTCAACGGAGATACAGGAATCCAGATTGCAGGCCGCTCAGCAGAAACATCTGACAAATGGCCGCATGACAACTTGATTTTTGGCTGCGAGTCATTTGGAAACTGCGATCCTGCTCAGAACAATGCGGACGGCTTTGCCTCAAAGCTTACATCTGGAGAAAACAACGTGTTCCGCAACTGTGTATCACATCACAATGTTGATGATGGATGGGATTTGTATTCCAAGGTGGAGACTGGAGCTATCGGCGCGGTCCTTATTGACAACTGCATTACCTATGCTAACGGCACAAAGCTTGACGGAACAGGAAATGGCGATGGAAATGGATTCAAGCTTGGAGGAGATGGAATTGCTATCAAGCATATTCTCCGGAATTCAATTTCCTGGGGTAATGGCGTGAACGGCGTAACTTGCAATTCAAACCCTGCTCTTATCCTTGACCACGTTACAGTCTTTGGAAATGGAAACTATAATGTTTCTCTCTATGGAAAAGGCAAGGCGGCGGCAAATCCGCGCATATTCCAGGCTACAGGCGTCCTTTCTGTGAGCGGCGGAGCAGGAGACAACTTTGATGCCTCTAACGACCCTGACTTGGCAGGACGGCTTGCTTCTAAAGACAACTTCTTCTTTAACGGCGCAAAATCTCTGAACGTTGATGGGACAGAGGCTGTAAAAGATGAAATCTTTGCGAGCGCGGATACTTCTAAGTGGGCAAATGGCTATAATGCTGACGGCTCATTTAACCGTATTCCACGTAACGACAAAGGTGTGTTTGACCTTGGTGATTTGTTCCAGCTTACAGACAAAGCGCCTGCAAACTCTGGAGCTGATTACAACAATGCAAGAAGCAATGCGAATGCAAAGTAAGCATATCTAACTGCTTATAGAAAGAGACTGTTTAAGAGAGGAGCTGTCATTCTGAACTAAATTCAGTATGACGGTTCCTTTTAGGCAGTCTCTTTTTTGTCTGTTTAAAAATCAGGAATTTCCTTTAGCCTTGAGTATTTATAGTCTGAGGCATGGGTATTTGGAAGAAGACCTGCTATCCGGTCATTTTCTTTCTTAAGCTGGAACTTAATCATTGCCTTGAACGCATCCATGAGGCTTTCTATTTTTTTCTGGGATATATTGCTTTCTGTGATTTTATTTTCCCTTAGTTCTTTTATGAGATAGTAGCACGTTTCTATTGTTGATACACATTCGGGATGCGGCTCTCTTTTGAATGTAAAAATTGAGCGGTAGGAGCCATAAAAGCTAAGCTTAGGCAGCTCAAGCAGATTCCTTGAGAAGCGTATCATTTTTTTTGAGCAGAACCAGGTTGAGTCAATTATTATCGCAAGAATCTTTCTGTTTCCGGCTGTTTCCTTGAACCCTTCCTTCTTTGCTGTCCACGCGTCCTTGCCAGGATAAAGGAGGACCGGAAAATACTGCGGATCAGACAGCAAGGCACACAGGCGCTCATTTCTTGTAAAATCAATGCCAACTATTATTTCTGAGTCCAGAAGCCCCGCGTGAGCTATTCTTCCTGTGCCTGTCCTTTGATGCCTTGCCTCTTTTGGGTGCATGAGAAACACAAACTTTAATCCAGGATTAAAAGGTTTTAAAAGTCCGCAGACACAGCTTTCTTTTGGCCGGAAACAGTTGTAGCAGAATTCTCTCATATAGTCCCTATAGCGGCAGATCACCCTTTGGCTCAAAATCCCCGCTCAAAGCTCCAAAAAGCGCCTGGAAAGTATACGGCGAGTAGCTGTAGCCAAGAAGAATTGTATCAGCCCAGTTAAAGTTTAGGACAGGAACAGGGGCGAGGACGGACATGATGATTACCTTTTTGCCAAGTCTCTCAAGACGGCTTGCTATCATTGCGCTGCGCTCATTTGCAACACAGATAATTATTGTGTCAAAGTTTCTTGCGGTCTTTTCTATATTGTTGCTCATCCAATCCGCCTGAATAGGTCCTAGCTCATAGTCAAACTTGAATTCTGCGCAGTTGGAATAGCGTTTCCTTGCTTCCGAGAAGAATTCTGGGAACTGAATCTGTCCTGCTAAAAGAATCCTCTCATTTTCCTGCTGCTTATAAGGCAGACAGATTCCTTTTTTATATGCGGTGATGGAGCGGCAGGCCTGGCTTAGAAAAAAGTTCTGCCCTTCCTTGTCAGGGACATTCTCCTTTACTATGGCTAAGTCTGGATAAAGAGGAGCCGCATTATGGCTGTGGAAATAGTTAAGCTTGTAAAGCAGCACGCGTCTTGCGGCCTTTGTTACAGTCTGCTTAAACTCAGTGTTAGAGCGCATTAGCGCAAGGTTTGACGTCCAGAGCGCTTCATTCCAATGCGCCGTTGTTGAGGAGATTACAATGTCGTTTCCCGCCTCTATCGCAAGACGGAATGCGCGGCTCAGGCTTCCTGCGTACATTGTAGCTCCATTCATCATCATATCATCTGTGATTATAAGCCCCTCATAGCCTAGCTGGTTGCGCAATATGTCCGTGAGAAAAGTTTTGGAAAGACTTGCCGGCTCACCATTTGCAATGATTTTTGGGAAGCTCAAGTGCCCGCTCATTATGGCAGGAATTTTCTCCGCAATAAGATACTTGAATGGAACAAGCTCCCGCGTCTCAAGAGTCTGGTAATCTATATCAATCTGAGGCAGATTTCCATGGCTGTCCAGGCTGGTGTCTCCATGTCCAGGAAAATGCTTTGCTGTGGGAATAACTCCCGCATCCATTGAGCCTGCCGCAAAGCTGGCTCCAAGCTGCCCTACAAACTCAGGATCTGAGCCAAAAGAGCGCGGCCCGATGACAGTTGACTTTAAGTTTGTGTAGTTGTCCACTGTCGGGGCAAAGTTCATGTTTATGCCAAGCGCTTTTATTTCGCGGCTTATGTAGTACCCTGAGTAATATGCGTCCATCGGATAGCCGCTTGCGCCGATTGCCATGTTTCCTGGAGTCTCTGTTGTGTCTCCTTTTACATGGCGGATCCATCCGCCTTCCTGGTCGGTGGCGACAAATAGAGGAATCTTAAGACGGCGTTCCTGGGATTTTTGCTGCAATTCCGCAACGGATTTTGCGACAAGCTCTGTGTTGTCTGTGTTCCAGCCAAAGACCTTTACACTTCCAAGACCTCTCTCATAGACCCATTGGTTTAAAAGCTCGCTTGGCTCTGCTCCCGCCCATCCGAACATCAAAATCTGGCTTAAAAGCTCTTCATCACTCATCTTGCCTACAAGGAAATCAGCAAGCTCCTCTGCCGGATAATCGCTCCAAAAATCAGCGTCATCGTTTATCTGCGCAGTTGCAATGCGGGTTCCTGCTGTGGCAAACAAAAGCAAAATAAGCGCGGCTCTATGGAGAAAACAAAATGCCTGCTGTGAAAAACTCTGTCTCATACTATCTGGCCCCGCTTGAGTTTTTTAGTAGGGTAACATACTCATGCGCCTGGTGAGCGGCAATTGCTCCATCGGATGCCGCTGTTATGAGCTGACGGAAAGGTTTTGCTCTTACATCTCCCGCTGCGTATATTCCGGACACGGCTGTTTCCATCTTGTAGTTTGTAATAAGATAGCCGCCTTCGTCCTTGCGGAGCATGTTCACAAGGTCGGTGCGCGGTGTCATTCCGACAAAGACAAATATTGCGTCTGCCAAGATTTCCTCTGTTTCTCCTGTAAGAGCATCCTTAAGAACAACAGATTCTACCTTGTCCTTACCTTTTATTTCCTCTACAAGGGTATTATAGCGGACGGATATATTTTTTGACTTGATAAGCTTGTGCTGGATTGCTTTTTGCGCCCGCAGCTCGCTCCTGCGGTGTACAATCAAAACATTGTCTGCAATTGAAGACAGGTAAAATGCCTCCTCACAGGCGCTGTCTCCACCGCCGACAACAACAATCTTTCCGCCCTTAAAGAACGGCCCGTCACATGTCGCGCAGTAACTTACTCCGCGACCAAAGAATTTATCTTCTCCCTTTACGCCAAGCTTGCGATGCTCAGCTCCTGTTGCGACAAGCACAGAGTATGAAGCTATTTTTCCTTTGTCTGTCTCTATTACAAATTTGCCTTTGATTTTATCTATTGCGAGAACCTTTTGCTTTGCTGTCTTTGCGCCAAAGTTCTCCGCCTGTTCCTTCATGTTCTCAATGAATGTTGAGCCTTTTACAGCGGGGAAAAAGCCTGGGAAGTTTTCCAATGTAAAGATATTTAGAGCCTGTCCGCCGGCTCCTGAAGAATCTATTAGGAGGGTGCTTAATCCGCTCCTTGCGCCGTATTGCGCAGCCGTAAGCCCTGCGGCTCCTGCTCCGACAACAACAAAGTCGTAAAGTTCTTTTTGCATTGTTCTATTATATTAGTCCGTTTGGTGAGTTTCAATAAATCAGAGGTGAAATAAAAAGGCAGCCTTTGCGAAAAGCTCTGGCTGCCAATGTATCTAAACAGACGCCGGCTTTGCCAAGACGCGCCTGGAAAACAAAAGACGATGCCTTTTGGCACCGTCTTTTGAAAAGGTGTCTAGCGGAATCGAACCGCTCAATAACGGTTTTGCAGACCGTCCCCTTACCGCTTGGGTAAGACACCATGTTGGTAAAATATACACTAAAACACGGCCCGTGTCTAGTGGGCTAAAACTGCCTTGCAAAGTTATAGCAATTAGTCATGATGCTCTGCGCCAGTTCCCTCTCTTGTTTTACCGGCAATAGAGCTTATGTTGTTTACCATAAGAATAGGCTGGCGGGTCGCGTCAAGAGCATCTCTCCAAAGCGCGCCTTCTGGATCCACAAAGTTGCGCTTCATTGTTGCCATTTTGATTGGAATATGAACATATTTATTGTTCACAAGCCCTACGACCATCTTTGTTTTTCCTGCCATCGCCGCATGAACTGCATAGCTTCCAAGACGCTCGCAGTAAATTGAGTCATTTGCGGTTGTGACAGAAGAGCGTATCTGGTAGCTAGGGTCAACATATTTAAGATTTATGTGAATCTGTCTGCCCTTAAAGTATTCGTTGATTTTATCGCGGAGGAAAATTCCAATGTCGGCAAGCTTCTTGTTGCCACTCGCATCTGTCTCGCCTGTTGTTGCAAGCAAGTCCTGTCCCGCGCCTTCCGCTACTATTACAACCGCATGATGACGGTCAAGGATTCTCTTCTCAAGATACTGCATAAAACCGTTCGGACCATCCAGCTCAAACGGAACTTCTGGAATAAGGCAGAAGTTAGTTTCGTGGCTTGCAATCGCAGTGGCCGTAGCAATAAATCCTGACTCACGTCCCATCAGCTTTACAAGCCCGATGCCGTTTATCTGGCTATATGCCTCCATGTGGATTGATGTTACGGCTTCTGTAGCTCTCTGCACGGCAGTCTCAAAGCCAAAAGAGCGGTCTATGAAAAGCAAGTCGTTGTCAACTGTCTTAGGAATTCCGACGACCGCAACCTTAAGCCCGCGCCGCTCAACTTCGTTTGCAATGTCAAGCGCGCCTCTCTGTGTTCCGTCGCCACCGATTATAAAAAGCATATTGATGTTCAATGACTCAACGCTGTCAACAATGTCTGATGTTCTGTTTCCTCCGCCACGGCTTGTTCCTAAGAAAGAGCCACCAATTTTGTGAATATCGTCTACTACGGCCGGTGTAAGTTCTATTGTGTCAAACCCGCTTTCAGGGAAGAATCCCTTGAATCCAAATCTAAAGCCGCGGATTTTCTTTACGCCATAGCGGTAGTAAAGGCATCGGACAATAGAGCGAATTACATCGTTCAGACCCGGACACAATCCGCCGCAAGTGCATATTCCCGCTGTTACATGGGCAGGATTAAAATAAATATATTCGCGCGGTCCTGCCTTTTGCATAAGATTAGAAGAGTCCAGGCCGTCAGTTTTCGCTGTATCTGGAAAGACATTTACTGCGCAGCGGACATAGGAGTTATCTTTTACATAGTTTGCGCGGAAATCACCATGATGAGTAGAAAGTTCTATAGGGGAATGAACCTTGCATGGCCCCAATGTTTCAACAGTAAAATCATAGTTCTGAGACATAAGAAACCTCTTTGTTAAAGCTATCTTGAATTTAGTTTTTATGCTTACAGTTTGTCAATCAGCATAGAGCATTTGCCAGAAGGAATCGGCAATGTTTTTTTCTTCTGATTAAGAATGTTGATTGTAAAGTAATAGAGCTTCTCGCTTTCCATCTGGATTTCCCAGCCGCGTGTGCTCTTGTTGCTCAGGATAGTAATCAGGTTACGCTTTAAGGAAAGCTTCTCGATTCCCATTATCTCCAGATTTGGAATAATCCAGTCAACTGTCTTGCGAGGCAGGCTTATCGAGAGTCCAATTACATTCTCTATCATGAGAGCAATTGTAGAAAGACCGACAGTCTGCATATAGCGTAATTTCGGGAATGACGGGTTGCTTTCCATTGTAGCAAAGCCTTCCTTGCAGGGCTTATATGCCTCGTAAAGGTCGCCTTTCTTTCCGCTTGAAGGCTGCAGCCCCTCAAGAATATAGTACAAATGGCGGATTGAGCACTCGCGGGCAAGATCATAGTGCTGGTACTTCTCAAGCCCTTTTATTACCATAAAGTTGAACGCCGGATAGACAGAGCCGCAGAAGCCCTCTCCGTTCTCCTTGAATTCAGGGTTGTCTGTGCTGAGCGTAGGGAAAGGGTGATCGGTTCCGAAAGTGCATGGGTTTGAAAGATGGCTTACAAGAGTATCTGCTCTGTCCGCATTAGGTATCTCTGCCAGGAGCGGCCAGAATCCTGCGATAGTCTTCTGGAAGCACTTTTGCTCCTCTTTATCCAAATCGTAGTAGAATCCTGACTCATTATCCCACATCAGCGAGTTTATTCTAGTCTTTAGAGAGAAATACGCTTTCTTATACTGAAAACTGATTTCCTTGTCATTCAAGATGTCGCCCAGCGCACTCATGTGCGAGCAGTTGATTGCCATTGCAGCGTTAAAGTCAACAGGATAGAAGCATCCATGCCGCGGGGAATTGAACATTGTGCTTGCGACCATCGGCGCGCTGTAAAGACCGTTAGGCTGCTTGTAAGTCTGGTCTACCCATTCCATGTATTTCTGGAGGATAGGCATCACTTCTTTTACACGGCGCTTGTTGGCGGACTTATGGTAAAGGTTGAATTCCGCCCAGGCAAAGAGAGGCAGACCCACACCCTCAGGATTGTCTTCTGTTGTGATTGCACTTCCTGTCTTTAGATCATATTTCCAGCGGATTGCCCCGCTTTCTTCCTGCTTTGAATAGAAATAGTCAAGGTTCTGATTCGCAGGATAATTTCTGTTTGAGTAAACTAGAAAGAATGAAGAGAATATTGACTCGAACTGATCAATTACAGCATGGTCAGGCGCATTCGGAGCTTTTGCTCCTGTGACAGAAGGGAGAACGGGGTTTCCATCCTTGTCTTGCGGATAAACAAAGTAGCCTTCAGCAGGATCTTCTGCAAGTTTCTTGTTAAGCCAAAAATTAGACAGCCATGCCCAGCTTTTGTCGTAGATGTCTACAAAATCCTGATCATAGAAGTGGATTTTAGGAAAGTCGCGCTTGTTCACAGTAGCCCCTTGGAAAATTAGAAAAAGTAATACAGTAGCCCTAAGTATAACATATAAACTGCGAAATTGATTAAAAATTACAAAAATTTTTATAAATATCTTAAAGAATGGCTTAAGATTTTAGGCTTATAAAGAGAAATACAGATGGATTTTCTCATCGGCGCTCTTATGCCTTGACTTAAGCAGCAGAGTATGTGTCTGTTGGTTGTATACGTAGCCTGAAGAGTTGTAGGTTTCAAAGCGCGGATCTGTATGGAACGATATGCCATAAATCTCAATCTCCCTGAACGGCTTGATTCCATTGATGATTATATAATGAGTGTCTCCCTGTTTGAACGAGACAGTGATTTCCGCCTCCGTGCCTGAACTGTTCTCGCTGTAAGTGATATTAGAAGCGCAGGTCCATGCCCATACAGGCTCTGTGTTTTTAGAGTATATAAGCTGTGAGTGAGGATATGCAGGGTTTCCTTTTATAAGCACAGGATAAATATCAGCCATTGTGCGCAGGTCAATATTCTGGTTATTCGCAAATGCTGTGTTTATAATCATATATCCGCCTCTTGCAAGGTCGTTGTCGCCAGAGAGTGTTCCATACTCAACTAGGGCGGCTCCGCTCTCAATTGCCTGCAAAAAACTGACGGGAGCGCCTTTTTCCTGCAGCACAAGGCTGTCGGATGAGAGAGAGCAGGCTTGTGTTATTGTGTCTAAGATGCCAGTGATACATGGCTCAAGCAGGCTGGAAAGGGTGCTGTTTTGTGATTTTGCAAGGGCATAGAAATGAAGAAGCGCGCTAGCCTGAGCGAGAGTCGGCTGGAAATTCTCTATAGAGGCTGGAAGAGACAGAAGAGATTTTACATCGTCTGAATCCTGAAAGCGCAGCAAGTAGTCATCGATCCGGTCTGCGGTAAAAGCATCAAGAGAGCGGCGCTCAAGAGAGTTTCTTATCATAGAAGAGAAGTTTGTGTTAGCCATTACAAGGCTTTGGTTCATTGCCGCAAGAGTATTGAAATAAGGAGCCGTAAAATAAGTCCTTCTTGCTCCGTTCTTGAATGAGTCTGGAACGGCGGCTATTCCTTCAGCGTAGCGCCCGTTCAATGCCATCTCCGCAACGTATGAAGCCACGGTATTTTCTGAAAGCGTTGTGCTGTCCGCAAAAGCTGCCTGTGCAGATGAAAGCAGAAGTTCTCTGTATCGTTTTATTGTCGCTTCATAGGTGGCAGCGGATGCAGAGACAGAGTCTGGAGAAATAGAGGCGAATGTGAATGCCTTTGACGGATCGTAGCGCATGAACATCGCGGTGTTTCCAGAAGAAGTAAGAGTCACAAGGCTTTCATTTATCTCTGCGGCTGTCATTGTATATGAGCTGCTCTTTGAGCTGAACATCTGCCTTGTCCTGCTCTGCTCTGTAACTGAATAGCCTGAGACAGGTTTATAATAGATAGAAAGCGACAGTGCATTGTCAGGAAGAGAAGCATTTATAGAAAGATTTGCATCTGGAGTCGTGTCGCTTACCGCAAAAACGACGGAGGTTCCGCCTGCAAAATTGAATTTGAAGCTCTGGGCCGACGGCTGCTCCCAGGAGGAGAGGACAAGAGGCTGCGCCTCGCTGTTTCCCTGGACAGAAAGAAGAGCAGGATGGTTCTCATCTGCGGAGAAAGAAACGCCTTTGAACGAGACTTCGAGAGAGTTCTTGAGTGACACGCTGCCGTCATCGTTCTGTGTCTCTGCGACAGTCATGCGCAGGAGACCCGCGTTCCTTAAAATAACAGATTCGTTTCTAAATTGAAGGACAAAAATTCCGATAATAATAAGGCTGTAAAGAAGTGTCAGACAGACTGCTTTTCTAAAGGGATGCTTAACCATTTGAAAGTAAGTTTAGTCAAAGGCGGTGAATTTATCAACACAGC
>CAZURC010000031.1:17108-18178 GCA_964623405.1 uncultured Treponema sp. | reverse complement strand
TTATACATATTGGTAGACAGATACTTGAACGCGTTGTCGGCGAGAATCACGACAATGTTCTTACCCTCCGCCTTCGGCCGCTTCGCAATCTGTGTCGCTGTCCACAGCGCCGCGCCCGCAGACTGTCCGACAAAGAATCCCTCTGTCTTCACAAGGTCGCGACCAGTCTGGTATGCGTCCTCCGCCACAACATCAAAGCACTCATCATAGGAGATTTTCCAAATCTTGAACAAATCAGGGACAAGGTTGTCGCTCACGTGGTTGAACTGCAAGACGCCGTCGATTGTGTTGCGCTCAGGAAAGTTCGGATTCTTGAGGGAAACATCCGCCGGCTGCGCGCCGATAATCTTCACGTCCGGATTCTTCTCTCTTAGATATGTCGCAAGCCCCGTAAGAGTTCCGCCTGTTCCTACAAGCTGGACAGAATAGTCAACATGTCCGTCCGTGTCCTCCCAAATCTCCGGGCCTGTTCCCTTGATGTGGGCCTCAGGGTTCGCGGAGTTCGAGCACTGGTTCAGATAGTACCATCCCTTTTTCTTTGCAAAGTCAGTCATAATCTGCAAGAGCCGCGCCTGGTCAAGTCCAGTCTTGAGCATCTCCGCAAAGCCAGGAACATCGCCTACCTGCATAAGCTCAGCTCCAAGCGCCTTTAGAATCTGCGACCGCTCAACCGAGACTCCCGGCTGAATCACCGCGACGAATTTATAGCCCTTCGCGTTCGCAAATGTAGCCTCGCCGATTCCTGTGTTTCCGCTCGTGTAGTCAAAGAGAGTGTCTCCCGGCTTTATGTCTCCAGCCTTCTCCGCTTCTTCAATCATATTAAGGGCGGCTCTGTCCTTGACGCTTCCTGAAGGATTAAAATACTCAAATTTTGCAAGGATATGGCCTTTTGCGCCGACAAGTTTCTCATAACGGCTCAGACGCACAAGCGGAGTCCGTCCCACAAGCTCTGTAATTGAATTGTAAATCTTTCCCATAATCTCTGTCCTTTCCTATAGATTTTATAAATTCGGGCGGGCAGCTTTCTGTCAGACCGGTGTTCCGCACTTCGCTTGCCGCTCATTGCCCGC
>CAZURC010000031.1:0-17008 GCA_964623405.1 uncultured Treponema sp. | reverse complement strand
GCAAGCGGGCAACTACGGTGCTCCATACCGGCCGCCATCTTCCGTCTGCCGCGTATAATTATTTCTCAAAGAAGGAATACTCAGGTATCTCTGTCAGCTTGATTCCCTTTTCCGCCGCATACAGAGATAGCAGTGTCCATGCGTCCCCGGAAGTTCCGATATAAAGGCCCGTGTAGCTGTAAACCTGCTGCGGAATTGTGCGCCACCAGTTTCCAAGCCATCTTCTCTGGTTCTGAACTTTATAAATATCCTCAGGGTCATCAGGAACATGGGACTGGCTTATAACGGTGTTTGCTGTGCGGCGAGCATATTCAAGGAATTCCTTTTCTCCTGTAAGCCTGTAAACCGAGACAAAATGCTCAAGCAGGCCTGGAGTTCCGCAGCACAGCGCCTGGCTTGGCCAGTAGCCACGGGAGAACTGCTCCGGCGCTCCGGCTTTTATAATTCCGCGTGAAAGCCTAAGCGTCCAGTCCAGGTACTCTTTCTTACCTGTCAAGTTATAAAGCAAGTGGAACAGGATTGAGGTTCCTGCAGGCCCGTGGCAAGTGCTCAAGTAATAGAATTCTGTGCTAGGTCCGCGCTCAAGGCTGTCAAGGTAAGGGACAAGAACCGCGTTCTCGTCTCCAACGGCAATTCCTTCAATGTACTTTGCCGCATCCTCAGCTGCCTTCAGGTATTTCTCATCCTTTGTCGCCTGGTACAGTATTGAGAACAAGAATCCGACTCCAGAAGTTCCGTGCGCCCAGTTCACCCAGAAAACGCCTTTCGGGAAATCTATAATTGAAAGGTCCACAACATTGTAATAGGTTCCGCCGTTCGGAGCCGCCTTGCCTCTGGTTATAAGGTAGTCCGCGATTCCTCTTGCAGTATCAATGTATTTCTGGTTTTTCTCTACCGCATAAACGCTCAGGAAGAAAATAATGTTTCCGCCGTCTCCGCACAAGTCGCCCTGTCCGCTGTAATAAAGTCCGCCCTCAATTTTTTTCGCGGCGGCAGCCAGATCATCAGCGACCTTTACAACAAAGTCCTTATATTCCGCCTTTCCTGTTATTTTATAGAGCTGAAGAACAAAATATGCCTGCCCTGACGGCGCGTTGTGCAAACCAGCCGCCCAGCCCGGCATGTTCTTTACATGGACAAGCTTGTCAAATCCGCCGTTCTTGCGGTTGAGAGTCTTCTCATAAAAAACAGGCCCTTCATAGCTTGCAATTATATGGCTTGCGGCGCCTTCGGCCTCAGAAAGATACTCAGCCTTTTTTGTAACTTCATACAGCCTTAGATAAAAGAGCCCGATTCCAGCGGAGCCTCCGTACAGAGCTTTCTGTGTAAGCATAGGATAGTCGGAGAAATCCTGCGGATCATCCGAGCTTTGCGCCCATGCCTTTCCATCCTTTAAGTTAATCTCTGTTGTCTTAATCCACCTTGCAGACTGCTCCGCAATATCAACATAATCCTCTGCCTTGTACGGCTTAAATAAATACGCTTCTTTTTTTGACATAAAATCCTCCAATGCCGAAATCTAGCTGCAACCAAAACCTACTTCTTTAGTAGTTAATTGATTTACATATCAAAATACTAGGTTATTGGGGTAAAAATGTCAATTCCTTTATGAAGTATTTATTGCAAAATCAAGTTATCGCTTGCAACCTGCAGCTGATGGAATTTCGCGACGAGGTCTTCCATCGTGAGCTTTTTCTTCTCCTCGCCAGAGACATCAAAGATTATCCTGCCTTTGTGCATCATTATAAGCCGGTTTCCGTAATCAAGCGCATGGCGCATGTTATGAGTAACCATCATCGTTGCAAGGGAAAGCTCCTGCGTAAATTTGAGAGTAAGGCTCATTACAAGCTCGGCGTTCGCAGGATCCAGGGCCGCCGTATGCTCATCAAGGAGAAGCAAGTCCGGATGGCTCATAACCGCCATTAAAAGAGTAAGCGCCTGTCTCTGCCCGCCGGAAAACTGGTCAACATTGTCATTCAGACGGTTCTCAAGCCCCATGTTCAGGCTGCGCAGCTGCGCGCGGAATGTTTCACGGAGCTTGCTGTTAAGAGAAATACGCAGTCCCTTGTTTCCTTTCCTGCTTGAGATAACCATATTGTCTTCCAGGCTCATCTTTCCGGCAGTGCCCAACAGCGGATTCTGGAAAATGCGGCCTATGTAACGAGCTCGCTTATACTCAGGGTCAGAAGTTATATCACGCACATTGCCGTCCTCATTCCTGTCAAGATATATTTTCCCTGTTGTCGGCCTTAGAGTTCCCGCAATTATATTATAAAGAGTTGACTTTCCGGCTCCGTTTGAGCCAATCACCGTAATAAAGTCGCCTTTTTTTATCTCAAGATTGATTTCTTCCAGCGCCTTGTTCTCATCCGACGTATGCGGATTAAAAGTGATTCCTATGTTCTTAAGCTCCAGCATTTTTTACTCCGTGATTATCAATCTTTGCGATGTCATCGCTTGCAAGGACGCAAGGCATCAGGTCTTTTCAGATGCTCCTTGAAATATCCGGCGATGTCTGTGTTCGAGACAATAAGGCAGATGATGATTAGGAGCCCCGTAATAAGCTTAAGGTCATTCGGTCCAAGACCGACAACATTTCCATAGCGGCGGGCAACATACATAAGGGCACGGTACAAGATTGACCCTAGAATCACGCGGAATGTCTGCCAGCCAATCTTATTCGACCGGATTAAGAACTCGCCGAGCATAAGAGAAGCAAGCCCCGAAACCACAACGCCGGTTCCGCTTCCCACATCAGCGAACCCCTGGTACATAGCAAACATGGCGCCGGACAAGGCCGCAAGTCCGTCTCCCAGGCAGATTCCGACAGTCCGGACAAAGCGCGGGTCAACGCCCTGGCTTATCACCATCTGGGGATTCGAGCCGAGCGCGCCCATCGTAAGCCCGAAGTCAGTTGAGAAAAATGTATTGAGAAGAAAAGTTATCAACGCAAGGAAAACCGCCACAAAGATGACAGCCGGCCAGTCTCCTGCAAGAGGAAACATATTGTTCAGGCTCTTAAAGACTGTATCCACCCGAAGAAGAGAGACATTCGCATGGTTTGACATAATCCTCAGGTTCACAGAGTAAAGCATTGTCATCACAAGGATTCCTGCCAGCAGATCGGGGATTCTAAGCTTTGTATAAATCATTGCTGTGACAAGTCCGGCAAGAAGCCCGCCTGTAAAAGCAATGACAAGCGCAAGCGACGGATGTATTCCATGTGTAAGGCAGGCGGCAAGAATGCACGCCCCCATAGGAAAAGAGCCGTCAACTGTCATGTCGCAAAAGTTGAGGACACGGAATGTCATAAACACTCCAAGAACCATTATTCCGTAAACCATTCCCTCAAGTAATATTCCAGAAACCATTTTTTCCTTATTGCCTAATACTTAGCCTTAATTTCGAATTACTTTGAAACCATGTCCGCTTAGTTTTTATTCAAGACAGAGCCTCTTATCCTCTTTACATTGCGCGCATGGCCGAGAGAGAAGGTCTTTTCCTGGTGCTCCGGCTCAACGACAAGATGGACAACGCTGTCAAGAGAATTTTTCTCAACGCTGACCGGCGTGCCGACAATCATCACAACGCCGTCCTTCTCGTTCTTGTCGTCATACTCAAGCTCCAGCATCATGTTCTGCGAAATAGCGCTTTCCGCGACATGCACCTTTCCCTGGTAATCCATTCCGTTCGCCTCTATCTGCTCCAGCTTCACACTGTCCGCGTTGAGCTGCTGCGGAGTAAGGATTATCTTGCGGTTTATTCTGAGCAGGAGACCTTCCCTCTGCTCAGGAGTAATCGCCATCTTGTCCAGGAGCCCGCGCAGATAGTCAAAGTGAGCCTTGCGCTCCTCATCTGTTGTAAGAGCGCCATAGGTTTCTCCTCCTTCCTGGTCTCCAGTGGCAAGGGAGCTGCCCCTAAGCTGAGCTGTTCCTCCTCCAAGCAAAGCGCTTCCCGCCATCCTGTTGACTGTGAAAACAGGGAACACCTGTCCGGAAATATCCTCCTTTGCAGTCTGAATGCTTCCGATAAAGTCCAGACCGCTCTGCTTCACAAGATTCTCAGCCTCCTCGTCAGAGGAAACATTCAGGAGGAATGTACCGTCCGCAATCTTTTTGGATATTTTCCCTGCAATCACAGGATTATTCTCAACAAGAACAGATGATTTCTCATCAACCTTCAGAACATAGCCCCTGTAAAGACTTGCAGAAAAGTAAGAGTTGCTCCAATCCTCTATGCTCACCTCAAGGTTTTCCGGCAGCTTGTAAACAGAATACTTGCCTATAAGGGAGCAAATATCCTCCGCCTTCAGGCCTGAGTCAAAGCCCCTCATAATTGACTTTCGTGTAATCTCAAAAACTGCCGCCGTGTCAAACCTCTTTAAGTCCATAAACTGCATCAAAGGCAGAAGCTCGCTCAATGCAAGACCAGGAAAAACCGTAACATTAAAGCCAGCGTCAATATTAAGGACTTTCTTAATATCCCCTGCGCCGCCATTGGAGCTTCTCCTTGAAATGGCGCCGCCCTTTACATATACAGTCTCTCCGTTCTCATCATTGCCGTATTCCTCAAGAATGCCAAAGTCAACAGCGCAAGAAATAAGCCTGTCTAGGACAGAGCACGGGCTTGGAGCCGTCACGCTCTCAGCAGAGCCATCCGTGGAAGACGCTGTGGCAAGAATTGAGTTGAAACGCCCGCCGCCAAGCCGTAAATCTCCGCCGCCTTCAGAAGCATCCTGCTCGGACTTTACGAAAATCATAAAAGCAGACCTCAGGACACAGGTCTTCGCAAATCCTGTAGCAGGAAGAGAGTCCGCTGTCTCCAGAAGCAGTTTCGCCTGGCTTGCAAGCCCCGACAGGCCGAACCTTCCGCTGCTCGCGACACAAAGATACGCATACTGCAAGTCCGGCTCCAGAGAAGCAAATGCACGGAGCCGCTGCCTGTCTATCTCGTATCCGCCGGAGTTTTCCTTTACAAGAGAAAGATTGACAAAAGCCGTAATAAGCTCCTGGAAAAATCTCTCTGTCCCTTTTCCGAAAATCTCCTCAAGATGCTCCACATCGCGTTTTTTAAGAGAGCCGTCCGCCTTGCAAAGGCCTGGATTCATTCCTATGTAATTGACAAAGGCCGCTATCTTCTCAGGGCTGAGTATCGAGGGCTGTCTGCCGTTCCTTGACTCCAGCACAGGCAGCGGAAGAAGAATCTTCTTGCTAAGAAGAGGCAGAATATCATCCTCCAGCATTGGATTAAGCGAAATTATAGTCCTGCGGCTGTCCTTGTCGCCATGCCGGTAAATCAGGAGACGCTCCTCAAGGTTCAAAAGCCGCTCGTAAAGCTTCGCGAAGTTGATTGTGCCGGAGAAAAAGTCCGAGAGCTTTTCTGTCGTAGCGTCCGGAATGTAATGCACAGCCGCGAGAATCAAAATGTCGCGATCAGAAAGCAGGCTGACAATTGTCTTGCGGTTCTCCTCCTTCCTCAGGAATGTTCCCAGCTGCTCAACGAGCTTCTGCTTATTAAAAGGAGAATGAATTTCCCCCAGATACATTCTAATCAGCTCAAAGAAATGATTATCGGGCAATGTGATAAAGCTTTCACGCCAATCAATTATTCTCTGAACCTTCGGGTCTATTGTTATCATTGCTTGTCCTCCACCGCCTTTTGAATTTTTGGAAGCGTCTCTATGACATCATAAGCATTGCTTACACGCATGACTCTGTACGCATACCCCTGCTCCGCCAGGAACTTCTGCCGGTTTGCGCCGAAATCCTCCTCAACGGAATTGCGGGTTATAAGCGTGAAGAAGCGGCTTGTCCTGTCCTTCGGGCGCAATATTCTTCCCAGACGCTGCGCCTCTTCCTGCCTGCTGCCGAAAGTTCCGCTCACCTGTATTGCCATGCTCGCATCCGGCAAGTCAATCGCAAAATTCGCGACCTTCGACACAACAAGAACGCGTATCTTTCCAGAGCGAAACCCTGCGTAAATCCTGTCCCTTTCCTCATTCGGAGTTCTGCCGGTTATAATCGGCGCGTCCAGCATTTTTGAGATTTCTTCCAGCTGATTGAGATACTGCCCGATTACAAGAATCTTGTCGTCAGGGCTGCCGTCCACAATAGCGCGCACAATATCCATCTTTGCAGGATTCTCGCTTGCGATTCTATGCTTTTTTCTTAGGGATGCAACCGCATACTCAAGCTCCTTGTCTGCGCTCAAGTCAAGCCTTATCTCAATGCACTCCGCGGAAGCAATCCAGCCAGAGCTCTCAAGGTCTTTCCACGGCACATCATAGCGTTTCGGCCCGACCAGGCTGAACACATTGCCCTCGCAGCCGTCTTCCCTTACAAGAGTCGCCGTAAGTCCTACCCGCCTTATCGCCTGGATTTCCGCAGTAACACGGAACACAGGAGCAGGGAGAGTATGGACCTCATCATAGATAATAAGCCCCCAGTTGCGCTGCCTGAACAGGCTGAAATGCGGATACGGGCCGTCTTTTCCCGGCCGCCAGGTAAGTATCTGGTATGTCGCAATTGTGACCGGCTTTATCGTTTTTTTTTCTCCAGTATATTCTGCAATGTCGTCTGCCGTCAGGTCCGTCTTATCCAGAAGCTCGTCAATCCACTGGTGAACTGCGGAGATGTTCGTTGTAATGATAAGCGTGCTTGTCTTGAGCATGTCCATGACCGCCATTCCGACAATTGTTTTTCCAGAGCCGCATGGAAGGACAATTGTGCCAAATCCTGTTCCTGGCCCCTTGTCGCCGACAAGAGCGGCCGCGGCTTCCTTCTGATACCCGCGAAGCTCAAATGCCCGTCCCGATTTTGTTGTCCGGCGCAGGTTGATTTCAAGCGGCTCTCCGTCGCCAAGCGGAACATCATCCTTTACAGGCCAGCCAAGCCTAAGAAGCTCCTGCTTTACGGTTCCGCGGTCTGTAAGATGAAGCAGAAAGCAGTTCTGCCTCTCACTCTCGGAGACAAACACCTTCTCCTCAGCCTTTATGTCATCAGGCTCCTCATACTTGCAGGGAACAAGGAGCTTCTTGCCCACGCTGCTCGCAAGAATTTCTCTATAGACGAGCGGATTCTCCGCCACAAGATAAAGATACTCTTCCTTGATTTTCCGGCTTTCTTTCTTATAAGGACTTGCGCCAGTCTCTCCATTATCTTCCGCAGCCAGGACATTTCCGGCCAGGGGAACTTCCGTCTTAGGCCCCTGTACAAGACGCAATTTTCCAAACCGGCCGGCCGTGTCTCTTATCCACTGCTCAACGGACTGGGGAACATCATAGCGCGCAAATTCACGCAGCACGCCGACTGCCTGCTCAGGAGTAAAGCCTGCTCCGGAGGCATTCCATAGTGAAAGCGCTGTAAGTCTGTATGTATGAAGATGCTCAGGCGAGCGCTCAAGCTCCGCGAATGGAATAAGCGCGTTCCTGCATTCCTCAGCGCGCGGCGCATGGACATCAAGCAGCAGGGTACGGTCGCTCTGAACAATTAACGGGTTGTCAAATTGCATAACGGATTATTCTAGGCGATTAAAAAAGTTTATTCAATAAAAGATATTTTTCCCGAAAGCTGAAAACAGCGCTAGGAACAGCGCGGGCATTTTCCCGAAGAGAGAAACAGCGCTGCGGCAGGCTTCGGGCATTTTCTAGTCTGTGATTGTGAACTCTGAGAGCTGCGCTACTGAATTCAGCTCCTGCACAAATTTTGAATAGTCGTTTATCTTGGGCGCCTTTACAGAATAATGAAGGATTGTCATCTTTGTGTCCGCGATTCTGCTTATGTTCACATCTGTGACAACAAAGCCGTTTCTTTCTATCGTGGCGCGTAAAAGCGACATGTCAAGATTGTCCGTCACAAAGGCCAGGTGCAGCGACTTTGTGCGGCCGGCGGGAAACCATCTCTCCTCAATGCGCTCAAGGCTTAGAAGAGAGACAATAACAACGGCGAGCATTATGAAAGTCGGAATATAAAGCCCCTCGCCAATGCAAAGTCCTATCGTGGAATCCGCCCATATTATCGCCGCGGAAGTAAGGCCTTTCACGTTGAGGCCGGTTTTCATGATAACGCCTGCGCCAAGAAAACCGATGCCGCTGACAACTCCTGCCGCTATACGCGCAGTGTCGGCAGTCCCTGACTGCATGGCAATCCAGTCTGAGAGCATTGAAAGCATCGCGGAGGACTCGCAGATTAGAATCAGCGTTCTCATTCCCACTGCCTGCTGCCGGAATTTGCGCTCCAGCCCCAGCACGAACCCTGCGACAAAAGCAAGGAATATCTTTATCAAGGCAGAAATATAAAATTCAATCTCCATAGCTCGGCCTCTTCTCGCCGCAATATTACTTAAAAAAGCCTGCGCTTCCTGGCTTTGCGCCAGGCTTTATCCATGTAACCTTCTGCTTGGCCGTCAAAGGTTTTTTCATATTCTCAATCTGATCCAGGTAGCCGCAAAGCCAGGACATGAGCTCGCTGTCGCTTTGCGCCGCGCCTGCGCTCTTCCCGCAGTCCACCAGAACAGGAACAACATCATCTGTCTCTGCAGCTGACGCCGCGAAATTCTCCGCGAAAGCCTTGAACGCCGCGCCTGCGGCCGCCACGAGCGACTTTGAGAAAACCTTGCCGGAGATACGCAGATTGGGATTCCTCACCGCATCCGCCTCGCACGGATTAGGCCTGTAAACAAAGGCTATCTTGCCGCTAGCGCTATCCAGCCCCGCAAGCTTGCGCTGGTTAAAGCGAAGCAGAAGCTCCGCCGCAAGATACTGATAGCCCAGGATAAGCTCGTCAAATGCGCGGTTGCTCTCCGCAGGACCTGGATTTCCATACCTCGGAGCGAGGTATTCCTCATCAAACACAAGAACAGCCTCATCCAAGTGTCCGTTCTGGTTCAGCGATGAGATTGCAAGAGAACGGGCGGAAAGAGCAGAGGCCCTGTTCCAGACAACAGAAACAGAGCCGTCTTCCGGAACTTGCTTCTGGTCTGAGGGCGCGGCTGTTATAACCGCATGTTCCCCATGCAGAACCGCCGCCGATGCGAGATCCCTTCCATCCGGAAAATCCTTGCCTGCGATAAGAATAGTCTTGTTCATGGCTCAGATTATATCATTCACTTTTGTATATGGCAAAGGGAGGATTTTTTAGGTATACTCCTTATTATTATGAAACTTTGGATAAAATATCTGATTGCCGTCGCGCTGGGTATCGCTGTCGCCTTAGTCCTTCCTTCCGACAGCCCTGCGGTCAGTTCCGTAATAGCTTTTTTCAACGAATTCTCTGTGCGGTTCGGCCGCTACACTCTTCTTCCGCTTCTTTTCTTTGGAGTATCAGCTGCTGTTTTCAAGCTCCGCAGCACAAAGATTATAGGAAAGACAACCTTGTGGATTATCGGAACCATAGTCTGCTCCACGCTGATTCTAACTGCATTGGGGCTGCTTTCAATTATAGTAGTAAAGCTTCCCCGCATTCCCATTACAGGTGAAAAAATGCAGAGTCTGCCTGCGCTAAACCTAAGAGACCTTGCGATGCAGCTCTTTCCTTACTCCGGTTTTGAGGCGCTGAAAGACGGGGCTTACTTATTGCCATGCTTCGTGTTCGCAGGATTTGCAGGGGCTGGATGCACGACAGACCAGGCGTCGTCCAAGCCTGTCATAGCCTTTATTGAGTCCGCCGCGAAGCTCTGCTATTCAATTATGAGTTTCTTTATTGAATGGCTTTGCGTAGGAATGATTGCAATTTCCGCTTATTGGATGACGGGCGCAAGGGCGGTTTTCTCTTCTGGAATTTACACACCGCTTTTCATAATGCTTTTAGTTGATTTTATATTGGTTCTCGCTCTGATATACCCGATTATCGTACACTTCCTGTGCAATGACTCGCATCCGCACCACGTGATGTACGCATGCATAACTCCAGTGCTTGCCGCATTTTTCTCAGGAGACTCAAATCTTTCTATTCCTGTGAACTTGCGGCATGTAAGGGAAAGTCTTGGAGCGCATCAGCAGTCCGCTGATGTCACAGTTCCCCTTTTCGCGATTTTTGCGCGCGGCGGCTCTGCTCTTGTCACATCAATCTGCTTCGTGATGATTCTCCGCTCCTACTCAAGCCTCGGTTTCTCAGCGTTTGATGTTCTCTGGATTTTCGCAGCGTCATTTATTCTCAGCCTGATACTGGGCGCTCTTCCAACTGGCGGAACTTTTGTTGCCCTTACAATAATGTGCACTATGTATGGACGGGGCTTTGAGACAGGCTATCTTCTGCTAAGACCCGCGGCTCCTGTTTTCTGCAGCTTTGCGGCCGCATTCGATGCCCTCTCGTCTGTGTTCGGCAGCTATGTTGTCGCCGTCAAGACAAAGCAGTTTGAGCACGTAGAGCTAAAGCACTATATCTAGCCCTACTTTCGAATTACTGTAGCAACATTCAAAATTAGTGCTAGCTAGACTTTTGCAAGGGGCTTCTTGTATACATCAAGGTTTGAGTCCGGGCGCAGATAGTGCTCGCGGAACGCAACAGCTGTGCAAGGACGGCCAAAGTAAAATCCCTGGAAACGATCCGGCTCATAGGCCTTGAGCTTTGCGACATCAGTCTCGTCCTCTACGCCTTCCATGCAGACTTGCATTCCAAGCTCATGAGCCATCTGCGTAATGTGCTTTATAACCTTTCTGTCGCCGTCATCTCCGCCGGTCGCCTTATGCACAAAAGAATAGTCAAGCTTCAATGTGTCGGCATGGAGATATTGAAGGTAACGGAGATTTGAATATCCCGTGCCGAAATCATCGATGTCAACTTTTATTCCAAGCGCGCGGAAATTCTCCACAAGCGTCTGAAGCTCCTGCGTGTTGTCCATATAGCCGCTTTCTGTAAGCTCAAGCGTAATATTCTGCGGCTTTACCTCAGAGCGATCCAGAGCCATCTGGACATCCGTCAAGACATCGCTCTTTTTCACCTGGATATAAGAAAGGTTGATGCTCATGTGAAAGCCCTTTTGAATTTTGTTCCATTCACGGCACTGGTTAAACCCTGTGAGCAAAATCCATCTTCCGACAGGAATAATAAGACCGCTTTTCTCAAGAATCGGGATAAACTCGTCAGGAGTGATTGTCCCGTAGTCAGGGCAAGACCATCTGAGCAGAGCCTCCGCGCCTATCACGTTGGAAACAGACTTTCCGGAATCAAGGAAAATTTCTCTCGCATTGACAACCGGCTGGTAGAAAAGCTGGAATCCCTCAAATCCGTTCTTTATTGACTCCCGCAGCTTCTCCTGCAAGTCAAGGTTACGCAGATGCTTTGTATATTCAACTGCGTTAAAGAATGAGAGATTGTTGCGCCCTTTTCCCTTAGCTTCCTTGAGAGCGTAGTTTGTCTTTTTCATCAGCTCATCAAGCTGAATCTCATCATTGAAGAAAGCAACCGCGCCCGCGCTAACTGTAAACACAACATCATAGTCAATTTTCTGCTCGGTCTCAGCGATAGCGCGCTTAAGACTCTGGTAAATCTTCTGCGCAACAGAAATTGATGCTCCGCCTATGTTTATACAGACAAACTCGTCGCTGTTAAGCTTATAGGCATTGGCGATTCCTTTTGAGGCAGTTTTTATACAGTCCGAGACAAGAGACATCACAAAGTCTCCTGTACGGATTCCAAACTGCTCGTTTATCGCCCCCATGTTGTCAATTCCAATCCTAAGCATGAATCCGCTCAGGCGCGGAGAGCGTTTCTTGATAAGCGCAAAGTCTTTTCTAAACTGCGCGCCAGTAGGGAGATTTGTAAGGGAATCTGTCCTGTCTATATCGTCAACAACAGCAATACGGCCGACAAGAACCCGTGTCTCCTCCTCTCCAGCGTCAATCAGGACTCCGCGCATATTCAGCCAGATTGGCTTGTCATTCTTATTCAGCGCGCGGAATTCAAGCGAGAAAGTATCTTTTTTGCTTGCCAGGATATAATTCATCTCCTGTGCAAACAGGCCTGAGTCATCCTTATAGACAAGCCGCTCAAGTGTTTCTCTTGCATGAAAGAATTTCTTGCTAGGAAGAGCAAACATCAATGTAGACTGCTCAGAAATTGAGATTGAGTCTTCCTCTACGTTCATAACATAGATAAACGAATCTGTGCACTGTCCAAGAATATCCTTAAAAATCTCAAGCTGCTTTACGGTAATATTGGGAAATTTCTCAATCACGGCTAGAACCTCTCTCAAAATCCTGTTTTATTAAAAGTCGAAGCGCCTCTACTGCGACAGACACTGAGCGCTCGGTATCATGGACCTGCTTGTTCTCAAGTCCTTTCTTTGCCCGCTCCTGATTTGCTATCACCAGGAAACATGAGCCAACCCGCACACGCAGAAAACTCCCGGCTATAAAAAGCGCAGCAGACTCCATCTCGCTGGCAAGACATCCCATTCTAAGCCAGGCCTGCCATTTGTTCTCAAGCTCATAGCTTACTGGCATGACTTCAGGCTCGTGCTGTCCAAAAAACGAGTCCTTGCACTGAACAACTCCAGCGTGATAAGGAAAACCGAGATTCTTTGCGGCCTTTACAAGCGCGTTCACACAGTCAATGTCAGCAACCGCTGGATATTCAATAGGCGCATATTCGCGGCTAGTTCCTTCCATTCGCACAGCTCCTGTCGCAACGACTATATCTCCCCCAAGCACATTGTCCTGCATTCCTCCGCAAGTGCCTGTCCGGATAAAAGTATGCGCTCCGCATTTAGAAAGCTCCTCAATTGCAATCGCAGCAGAAGGTCCTCCGATTCCTGTTGAGGTCACACTGACTTTCACGCCCTCAAGAGTTCCCGTGTATGTGGTGAACTCCCGCACATCAGCCACAAGCTTTGCATTGTCAAAATGGGAAGCAATCTGGGCACAGCGCTTTGGATCACCAGGCAGAATAATATATTTTCCAATGTCGTCGGGTCCTACGCCAGTATGGTACTGTTTTCCAGAGCCTTCTGTATAATCAATCATAAGAAAATCTCCCGCATCAGGATTTTGTTTTATTAGCGTTAATTTCGAATCACTTTAGAAATGTTAATAAAATGCGCTCTCTACAAGACTCTAAACTAAAGCTGTTCGAAAAAATAAACAAATCTCAGTTCTAAATACAGTTTTTATTATAACATACTTCTTCATTTATATCAGTTTTTTAGGTATCATTTATTTACTATGAATTCTATCTACACTCTCACAGCAACTTGCCCGGATAAGAGCGGGCTTATATCTTCAATCACTTCATGCATCGCACAGAACAATGGAAACATCCTTAACCTTGCCCAGCACACTTCCACAGACTTAGGAATGTTTTTCTGCCGCATACAGTTCGCCGCCCCAAGCGTAGAAAGCAACGGAAAAATATTCAGCCCTGCGTCATTCACCTCTGAATTTGCAGAGATTGCAGGGCGATTCAACATGACATGGAACATATACGACAAATCCGTAAAGCAAAGGATGGCCGTCCTTGTAAGCAAGACAAGCCACTGCCTCTACGAAGTTCTGCTCAAGCACGAAGACGGGCAGCTTGACTGCGAAATCCCTGTAATAATATCAAACCATCCGGATCTATGCCAAATTGCGACAGAATTTCATATTCCCTACTTCCAGATAGATACTGCGAAAGGCAAGCAGGCTTGCGAGGCTGACATACAGTCAATCCTAGACCAGTACAAAATTGATGTTGTGTGCATGGCGCGCTATATGCAGATTCTAAGCCCTGAGTTTACCCGCCGCTGGAACAACAAGGTTATAAATATCCATCATGGATTTCTTCCTGCGTTCAAGGGCGCGAAGCCTTATGAGCAGGCCTGGAAAAAAGGCGTAAAGCTTATAGGAGCGACTGCGCATTTCGCAAACGAGGATCTTGACCAGGGACCTATAATCTTCCAGGACGTAGTGCGTGTAAAAGACACAAATTCAATACATGAGTTCGTTGAAATAGGAAAAGACGTTGAGCGCCGTGTTCTTGTAGAGGGACTTAAGCGTTACTTTAACCATAATGTTTTCATATATGAAGGAAGAACCTTCGTTATTGAGTAATATGCTTAGAAAAGTATCTGCATCTCTCTTCTTATTCTCTATTCTCTCCTTGCATACTTTTGCCTCTCCTATAACTAGAATCGTATTTGAAGGACTTAAAAAGACAGATGAGGCTTATCTGCAGAAAGTGCTTGAGCGGTTCTATGGGCAAGAGGCTGATTCAACTGCTTTGCACGGCATAGAGACTGCGCTCCAGGCTGAAGGAATCTTTGAAAAGATTTCGGTAGAGACTGAATCGCCGGATGACAATGACGGTAACGCAACGGATGAGGCCATTGTCAAAGTGAGCGTAAAGGAAAAGATAACTTTTATCCCTATTCCTTTCGCAATGGTCTCTGACGGCGGTTGGATGGCCGGCGGAATGGTTATGAACATGAACGCCTTTGGCAATAAGACAATGATTGTCGGCGGAGGCTTTTTTTCGTCTTCTTCCCTAATGGGCATCTTCTCTATTTCTAAGCCGGCGGCAAGCAAGAAAGAGCTTGGATGGAGCCTCTTCTCAAGCATCTCACATAATTCTAATACATGGGCAGATATAAATAATGACGAGTTTCTCAAGGCAAAGCAAAACGCATTTTCCGCCGGAGCCACTCTCTCTAAAAAACTGACAGACTTTACTTCTATTTCTGCCGGAGCCACGGCGGAGTATTCACATTATACCGAGTCTGACAGATACACACTCCCTTTTGACAATGATACTTCTTTTATAACAAAGGCTACATCCGGACTTATGCATGGAAAGACAGACTGGAACGGATGGTACTTAAACGGCAAGACTCTAAGCATTTCCGGTGAGTGCGGATGGGACTTTATAAGCAAAGACAGCTACAGCAAGGCTTCTGCCAGCATAATTTTCCAGCAGCCTATAATAGACCGCCTTAGGATTTGCGCGTTGGCGGCCGGAATATATACAAAAGGCGGAAATATCACAAACTGGAACAGCGGAGCATCTGTGGTTTCCACAATTCTTCCATCTAAGTTCTCATCTCCAGAACTTTTAGGCGCAAATACCGGCTTAGAGCTCGCTATCACAAAGCTCAAGCTAGGAATTTTCAGTATTTACGCTAATTACCAGATAGCTTATGCAAAGAATACCGATGAGCAATATAAATTCTGCCAGGGCGCAAGCGGCGGGGCAAGGCTTTATCTTTCAAAAATTGCATTTCCCGCATTTGCTTTTGGCATAAGCCGAAACATAACTACAGGAAACTGGTATTGGTCCGGCTCCGTAGGCGTTTCGTTCTAGCAAGCTTTCAGACCGTTCCATTTACATTTAACTCAAAAAACTATAAACTTCATTCCATGACTACGATAAAACCCGACTTGATTAGCGAATTTGTAGAACCCAAAATTATAGATGCTGTAGGCAAGATCCTAAATGCAACAAAAAAGGAAGAGGTTGACTCACTCGCAGTAACAATCTCGGCTCTCTTTAACGCACAGGATGTTTTTGCAGAAATTCTCGCTGGAAATGATGATTCAAAAATCATATCCTCTTTCAAGAAAAATCTTACGCTTTTAATCCAGAAAACCTGGGTAGAAAAAGACGACGAGACAGTAAAAGAGCAGGTTTTGTATAACGTAGAGCAGTTCTGCGCCTACATTGAAGACGGCAAGTATGCTGATGAATACATGCGTTTCGGCCACATTCTTACAGATGTTGTCTATCTTATGTTCGGGCAGACTTCAAAGGATCCTGAATTTGAGGAGTATGCGCTCCGCATTGACCCTGAGTTCGGCGTGTTCTGGTGGTATATACGCAATCTGCCTGAAGACTCAGACTTTAGCAATGATAAATGCCGTGACTTGATTCTTCTAGGAATGTATTTTCTAGCAAATTATTAGAAACGATACGGTGGTTGAGCTTGTCGCCCGTAGGCACAAGCGTAGCGAAGTAACCACCTTTTTATTTTTCAGGGCGTTCCCCTACGCTTCGCTTCGGGCGGGCTATTCGTGGTTCCGCTAACGCTCCATTGTTTTTGGTGGGTTTCGACACGCTTCGCTGCTCAACCGCCCCAAAAACAACGCTTCGCGCCACTACTATCCCTAACGCAAGAAAGCGAAGCAAGGAATTACCAATGGACATTGACTTAATCACAAGCAAACTTCGTTCAGCTTCTCAAAAACTTGCGCTTCAAAACGCGGCTCAGAAAAATGACGCGCTTTCTAGCGTTCTTTCTTCCATTGAAAAAAATCGTTCCGCTATTCTTGACGCGAACGCAAAAGATGTTGCAGCCGCCCGCGCCAAAGGAATGACGGAAAGCCTTGTTGAGCGGCTTGCTCTCGACGACAAAAAAATCAACTCGATTCTTGACTCAATCAAAATCATCATAAACCAGACCGACCCGATTGGCGAGGAAGTCGCGGGCTGGAAAACGCCGAAAGGAATGGAAATCCGGCAGGTGCGCGTTCCGCTTGGAGTTGTCGCAATCATCTACGAAAGCCGCCCGAACGTCACCGCCGACGCTTTTTCGCTCGCCTACAAAAGCGGAAACGCAATCTTGCTGCGCGGCTCGTCTTCCGCGCTCAACTCAAACAAAGCGATTGTGGAAGCAATCAAGGAAGGCTTGTCAGAATCAGAATCCGGAATTCCTGACGCAATCGCGCTTGCTCCGTGCGAAAGCCACGACGAAGTTGACCAGATTCTGACCGCAGTTGGAAAAATCGATGTCGCTTTGCCTCGAGGCGGCGCAAAGTTGATTAACACAGTTGTTCAAAAGGCGAAAGTTCCAGTGATTCAGACCGGAGCCGGAGTCTGCCACTTGTACGTTGACGAGAACGCGGATGAGAAAATGGCCTTGAACATCGCATGGAACGCGAAAACTCAGCGTCCCGGCGCATGCAACGCGATTGAGTGCATTCTTGTGAACGAAAAAATCGCGAAAAGTTTTCTTCCAAAGCTCGCCGCAAAATTCGCCGGCAAAGTTGAATTGAGATGCGATGAAAAAGCGTTTGTCATTCTGAGCGAAGCGAAGAATCTAG
>CAZURC010000030.1:0-18274 GCA_964623405.1 uncultured Treponema sp. | reverse complement strand
TCCGAAGTGATTTTTAGCTTTGCTCCAATCAGATTCGCGCGCTCGTTCATTCCTGTAAGTCCGAAATGTCCAGCGGGCGCGGGTTTTCCTGCGTCAAAGCCTTTTCCGTCGTCGGTGATAAAAATGTAGATTCCGCGCTTCTCGTCAAAAACTTCGTTCCGGATTAAAACTGTCGCCTCGCTTGCGTCTGCGTGCTTTAGAATGTTCACGAGCGATTCCTGGATTATGCGAAAAAGGTTCAGATTCTCTTCTTCCGTCAAGAACGAAGTGTCAGCTTTCCCGTTTTCAACAAACCTGATTTCAAGTTTGGTTTCGCCGTCATTTTGAATCTGCTGATTTATCATCTGGCACAAATTCAGAGCATTCACGCACAAATCATTTTTCGTGATGTCCGGAGGCGTCAGGTTTCCGCTCATCGAACGCACTTGCAAAAGAGTTTTCGTCAAAATTGAAAGACATTCTTGAATGTTTCGGTTGCCATTCCGAACATGACTCGAAATCTCCTTAGCAGACCCTGAATCAAGTTCAGGGTGACAATGGTTTTGTTCAGCATGACTTGCTGGGATTTCCTTCTCCAGAAGATTTTTGCAATAACGCAAATCCTGCGCAACCGTGTCGTGAAGCTCGCGCGCAATTCTCGCCCTTTCTTCTTCCTGGCCTTTTATGACCGCGCGCAGATATTTGCTCGTTTTTTCAAGCTTTTTCTTGGATTTTAAAAACCTGATTGCAAGCAGAACCGCCACAATCGCCGAGGAAAAAACAATTATGTCAAAAGTGATAAAAAAATTCGTGTAGCTTCGGATTATCGACTCAAGATTTTCAATTTCGTTCATAGTTTTTTATCTTGTCATTCCGAATTTATTTCGGAATCTGTAAAATAGATGCTGAATCTAAGCGCGGGCGACAACGATTGCCCGCGAGTTCAGCATGACGAGTATTTTAATCATTTTGAAAAATCTTATCACAAATTTTATAAACGCCAAATCCCGCGAAAGTGTTGATGATTCTGTCCGTAATTGAAATCGGAATCTGCGCCAGAATGCACGAGACGAACAGGTTGAACTTCTGGTTTACAAATGCCTTGACGAAAGGTTTTAGAAATGCGGCCAAATCAGAATTACGCCAGTTAAAAAAATCAATTGCTCCGCCTACAAAAACAGTGTAGAACGAAGTTGAAAGCGAAATCAAAAGAAGATAAAGAGCCGTGATTGTAATGCTGATTTTGAAATTCTCTTTTTTGCGCGCGACTAACCAGGTTATAATCACAATTCCAATTCCGCAGACAACATAGATCATCTGAGCAGGAACAAAATCCAGTCCGACAACAAATCTGATAAAAAAAGGATTCAAGATATTGTATGCGACAGAAACACAAAGCGCGGGAACAAGTCCGCACCAAAAAACGACAGCGACCGTAAAGATTGTGTCCATAAAAAGCGGCGTTTTCAAGACAAACCGGAACAAATAAACCGAGGCGAAGTTCAAAATCAATGCGCAGACGCAAATCAGCAGAGTTCTTAGTTTTTGCGGCATTTTATCAAAACCTCGCAATCAAATCTTCGCGGTTCTTGCAGCCGGTTTTCTCGTAGATTTTTGAAAGATAGTTTTCCACAGTTCGCACAGAAATTCCAAGTTCTTCTGCAATTTTTTCGTTTGATTTATGCTCAATTACTTTTTTCAGAATTGATGCCTCCCGCTTTGTCAGGCTCGCAAGCAGATTGTGATAGACGAGAAGCGGCGAGACAAGCGTCGGCTGAATGTAAGTTCTGCCCTCAAGTACCGTATTCACAGCTTTTAACAGCTCCTCCTCACTTCCGCTTTTGCAGACATAGCCTTTTGCTCCGTATTCAACTGCGAGCGCAACAACTCCGGCGTTTTCGTACATTGAATAGACAACAGTATTAACATCGGGATAAGTTGCCGAAATCTGTTTCAAGACATCAATTCCGCTCTCACCGTTCAAAAACAAATCCAGAACCAGAATATCTGGAAGCGACTTTCCGTCCGCAAGCGCCGCAATTTGCTTGAGCGTTTCCTCCGCGTTTTGCGCCGTTCCAAGACACACGAATCCTTTTGAAACAAGAAAATCCCGCACTCCGCGATTTGTAAGCGAATGATCCTCGGCAAGAAAAAATGACATCTTAGACATAAGGTAATCTTAACATATTTACCGCAGAACACAAAGAGCCAGCCGTGCCAGCACGCAAGACGCTCATTGTAAAAATTACCCTATGGCACTATAATTATGCTTTCCCTTGTGCAGACGCACAAAAGCAAAGAGGTACAAAATGGGCGGAATTTTCGGTGTGGCTTCAAAGGATGACTGTTCAATGGACTTGTTTTTCGGGACAGACTATCACTCGCATCTTGGAACACGGCGCGGCGGTCTTGCAGTATATCGCCATGACAATAAATTCCAGCGTGCAATCCATAATATACAGAATTCTCCGTTCAGGACAAAGTTTGAGAGCGACATAGAGGAAATGAAGGGCAACATTGGAATCGGCTGTATCTCTGACTACGAGCCTCAGCCTCTTCTAGCCCGCTCACACCTGGGACGCTTCGCAATCACAACAGTAGGAATTGTTACAAACAAGGACAAACTTGCAAAAGAGCTTGTTGATGGAGGTGGCGCTTTTCTTGAGATGTCCGGAGGAGAAATAAACCAGACAGAGCTTATTCTTGCGCTTATGAACACACAAAAGACAATTGTCGAGGGAATAAGATATGTGCAGGAAAAGATAAAAGGCTCAATCACAATGCTTGTCGCCACTCCAGAAGGAATATATGGAGCAAGAGACAAGCTGGGCAGGACTCCTCTACAGATTGGAATAAAGAAAGATGTCAACGGCTCAATTCTTGCCCACTGTCTTTCATTTGAGAATTTTGCCTATATGAATTTAGGCTACAAGGACGAGCATGAGCTTGGGCCGGCGGAAATTGTCTATGTGACAGCAGACCGCTACGAGGTTCTGCAAGAGCCGCAAAAAAAGATGAAAATCTGCACATTCCTTTGGATTTACTACGGTTATCCGACTGCCTGCTACGAGGGCGTAAACGTAGAAACAATGCGCTATAACTGCGGGAAGTTTCTTGCGCGCCGAGACAAGAATGATAATATCCATCCGGATTGCGCCGCTGGAGTGCCTGACTCTGGAACTGCGCATGCAGTAGGATATGCGAATGAGGCTGGGATTCCGTTTACAAGGCCATTCATCAAATACACGCCTACCTGGCCGCGCTCATTCATGCCGACAAGCCAGGAGCAAAGAAACCTGATTGCGCACATGAAGCTTATTCCTGTTCCGCAGCTTATAAAAGGAAAAAGCATTCTTTTGATTGACGACTCTATAGTGCGCGGAACACAACTGCGCGAGACAACAGACTTTCTATATCAGTCCGGCGCAAAGGAAGTGCATGTCCGCCCTGCCTGTCCTCCAATCATGTTCGGCTGCAAGTACCTTAATTTCTCACGCTCAAAAAGCGAGATGGATTTGATTGCGCGCCGCGTTGTAAAGCAGTTTGAGGGAGACAATCCAAGCCAGGAGACTCTTGAAAAATACTGCGACCCTGATTCTCCGGAATACAAGAGGATGCAGGAAGAAATACGCAAGCAGCTTCATTTTACGACACTGCGCTACCACCGGCTTGACGATATGCTTGACTCAACAGGGTTGCCACACGAGAAGCTCTGCACTTACTGCTGGAACGGAAAGGAATAAAGGGAAAGGGCTTGTCTGTCACGGGGCTTTCTTTATTCCAAATTCAAGGCTCTCAAAAAAGTCAAATATAGAATCTGGAAGAATCTTCTTTATAAGAACAAATGCCCTGGAGTATTTTCCCACAGAATAGCGGGGTTTTGGTTTTTTCCTTAAGACCGCTTTTGCTATCGTCCTGGAGACAACTTCAGGGCTGGAGCCTCCCCTGTTTCCTGAATAAAAGCGCTCATAAAATTTAGCAGCGGCATCGGCATATTTTATATAGGCAGAAGAAGACACGCAGGAGAATTTTCTTATATTCTGCGCATGTATTTTGCCCCAGTTTGTCTGTATCAGTCCTGGCTCGACAAGGACAACTTTTATGTTAAAAGGCTTTGCCTCAAGGCGAAGAGCATCGCTCAGAGCCTCTACACTGTACTTTGAGGCATGATACCAGCCTGTAAAAGGAGAGGAGAATCTTCCTGCCATTGAAGAGACATTTATAATTCTTCCGCCGCCGTTCTTACGCATAATAGGAAGAACAAGCTGGCATAGCCTTGCAAGTGAAAACACATTCACCTCAAACTCTCTTCTTGCCTCTTCAATCGGAACATCCTCTAGCGCGCCTCCGAGCCCGTAGCCGGCATTGTTCACGAGAACATCAACTCTTCCCTCTTTTGCTACGATTTCTTCCAGACAACGCTCAGACGAACCGTTTTCTTCCAGGTCAAGGCGCAATATATGGCCGCCACGCTCCTCTAAAGCATGCATTTTCTCAACATTGCGGGCGGCACCGTAAACTGTAAATCCCGCACTCAAAAGGCGGAGCGAAGTCTCAAGACCTATTCCTCCAGAAGCCCCTGTTACAAGCGCAACTCTTTTCATATCCAAAGTTTAACACTTTTCTTGATTTTTAGCATTTTTCACCGCATACATCCCTAAGCATTCCGCTCAGGTCGCGCTCAATATGAACATTTCTAAATCCAGACTGCTCAAAAAGCCTTGCCGCGCCTTGAGCATTGTATTCACCGCACTCCATAATCAAAAGCCCGCCCCGCGAAAGACGGTCGTGGCACTGCGGAACAAGCCTTTTTATAAGCGCAAGCCCATCCTCTGTGCCGGAATATTCTCCATTTGAGGCAACATCGCCGTCAAGAGCAAGGATTGGCTCGCTGCGCCCGTCAGAAAGCAGAGAAACAGCCTCGAGATGCGGAATATACGGAGGATTGGAAAGAATAAGGTCGAATGTAAAAGGAACATTCTCAAAAAGATTTGAATGTATTATACGTGTCCTTGACAGAGCAGAGCTAAGATCAGGGAAATTAGAGTAAGTCTCGCCTGCGCCAAGAAGTCTCTCTGCGTTTTTTGAGACAACGGCGAGAGCCTTTGCGGAAATGTCAACGAAAGTCATCTTTGGAAGGCTGTTCACGGAAATTCCATCATTTTCCATCAAGGCCTTAAGAACAGAAATTCCTACGCAGCCGCTTCCGCAGCACATGTCGCAAATCTCAGGAATCCGCTTTAGCGCTCCGTTGCTGTCCTCCAGAGTAGAGTAAGTTTTTGCAAGGCTGTTCAGGGCAAGATCAACAAGCAGCTCTGTGTCCGGCTTAGGAATAAGAACATTCTGGTTTACATAAAAATCGTATCCGTAGAATTCCTTATTGCCAGTTATATATGCAACAGGAAGCCCCTTTGCTCTCCGGACAACCGCAGCATTTATTTTTTGAGTATCCTCCGCAGACACTTCAAAATCCCTATGGAACATAATCCATGTCCGCTCTTTGCTGAGAAAACAAGAAATTATAAGATCAGTATCCAGTTCCGGAGTTTCTGTAGCAGACTCTTTTAAGACCGAGATACAGTTCTTGCGCAGATCTGACAGTCTCATCTGTCCGCAAGACTATTCCAGCGCCTTGAACTGCTCTTCCTTTGCATAGACATTAAGCGCATCAAGCATTTCGTCCATGTTGCCCATCATAAAGGAAGGCAGGTTGTGTAGTGTAAGGTTGATTCTATGGTCGGTTACACGGTCCTGAGGATAGTTGTATGTGCGGATTTTTTCCGAGCGGTCGCCGTTTCCAACCATGCTCTTGCGGGCAGCAGAACGCTCTGCGTCAAGCTTTGACTGCTCAAAATCAAACAAGCGGGCACGCAGAACCTCCCATGCTTTTTCCTTGTTCTTTATCTGCGATTTCTGATCCTGCTGGATTACAACAATTCCTGTCGGGATATGAGTAAGGCGAACAGCTGAGTCTGTCGTGTTTACACACTGTCCGCCAGGACCGCCTGCGCGCATAACGTCAACACGGACATCGCCCGGATTGATTTTTACATCCGCCTCTTCTGCCTCAGGCAAAACCGCTACTGTAACAGTTGAAGTCTGAAGTCTTCCCTGAGATTCTGTCTGAGGAACACGCTGTACACGATGAACACCAGACTCCCATCTTAAAGTTCCATAGACAAATTTTCCACGTATCTGGGTAACAATCTTGTTGAACCCGCCGACTTCTGTTTCCTGAGCCTCAAGGTTCTCGTATTTCCAGCCTTTTCTATCGCAAAGATGGCAATACATTTCCCATATATCGCGCACAAACAAGCTCGCCTCGTCTCCACCGGCGGCAGAGCGTATTTCCAATATAATGTTTTTCTCATCAAGAGGATCCGGCGGAATAAGCTTGAGCTTGATTTCTTCCTCAAGTTTTGGAGTTTTCTCTTCAAGCTCCTTTAGCTCCTCTCTTGCCATCTCTTTCATTTCAGGGTCATCTTCCTGCGTAATCATCACTTTCGCATCTTCAATTCCCTGTAATGCCTTTCTGTATTCATTTCCGACTTCAAGCACATCGCTTAAATGCCCGTGCTCGCGCATAACATCCTTATATTTTTTCTGGTCTTTGACAAGCTCCGGATCCTGAACCATCTTGTTCACTTCTTCAAACCGCTTGTCGAGTTCATCAAGTTTTTTTATTAAGTCCATTTTTCTAGTATACTAAGATTTATTTCTTGTTTCAACGGAGTGTTTTTTTTGTTTTCCTTTACTATTTTTGTGCAGGCCTATCGTCAGTCAGCGGACTCTTGCTCCTTCATTTTATATTCTTTGTCCTCATCAATCATGCGGAGCATAACATCAGCTATAACAGGGTCAAACTGGGTCCCCTTGCACTTCTCAATCTGCGCACGAACCTGATCCTGCGGCCTAATCTGTGAATAGCTGCGTTTAGAGGTCATCGCATCATAAGCATCTGCGACTGCGATAATACGCGCCTGTTCCGGAATATTAGTTCCTTTTAGTCCGTCGGGATAGCCGCTGCCGTCATAATGCTCATGATGCCATCTTGCGCCTATCGCGAGGTCAGGCAATGCCGTGATTTTTTTGAGAATATTGTAGCCGGTAATAGGATGTTCCTTTATCTCTTCAAATTCCTCATCCGCAAGCCGTGTATTCTTTCTTATTATGCTGCCGGCAACACCAATCTTTCCAATGTCATGCAGAAGCCCTGTATAATATATGTCCTCCTGATACTGCTCGCTCTTGCCAAGACGTCGGGCTATCTCCTTCGCATAACCGGCGACACGGGCAGAATGACCTCGCGTATAATGGTCTTTGGCATCGACCGTACTGGAAAGAGCTTCAATTACCTCCCTGGTAAGCCGTCTGTTCTTTTCCGTCTGCCTTGCGACCTCATTCTTTAAATCCTGCTGCAAAACAGAAAGCTCAACTGTATTATGCACGCGCTGAAGAAGAACCTGGGGAACAAAAGGCTTTGTTATAAAGTCTGTCGCTCCCTCTTTCAGACCTCTTACTTCAGTATCTCCGTGCTCATCGCCGGTCAAAAAAATAACAGGAATATTGCTTGTCTGCGGATTCGCCTTAAGCTCATGCAGGACTGCAAATCCGTCCATGCCAGGCATAACAATGTCAAGAAGAATTAAATGCGGCTTATAGTTTTTTAGCAAGGATAGGCATGACTCCCCCGAATTTGCCGAAGTTACGGCAAACTGATGGTCTTGCTCAAGAATTTTTCTTGCAACTTGAACCATCATGTTGGAATCATCTACAATCAATATTTCTCTTTTAGCCATTTCAGCCTCGTTCCTCGCACAGCGGCGATTCTATAGAGATTATTCTATATTAAACATCATAAAAAGACTAATAATTTTTTCTCATTTGTAATCCTGTGTAAAAAAAATCCCCGTTTCATAAAAAACGGGGAAACAAGGAATAGAAATTACAAGAGTAAACAAAAACTTACAAAAAAAGCAATGTTTACCTTAGTTATGCCTTAACTACAACTACTGGTTCGAAATACCAGAGATTCTGTACCACTGATACTTTTTGTTGTTATATGATGTGCAATTTGAAACTTTTATTTTGGCCGAATTTCCGTTTCCGTCATATCCGCAGGCAAGATTGCCGTAAGCAGAATCACCAGACAAAACATGCACAACTGAAATCCCTGATGAGCCAAGCTTAAATCCGTTTCCATCGCCATTTGATGTTGTAACAAGCGAACTGTTGCGGTAGCCGTTATATTTTGCTGTACAGTTCTTGATTGTTACCGGATAAAGCTGTCCATAAAGATCCCAGCCGTCATCAGAATTGTAAGCCGCAATACATCCTTCAAAAACGTTGTTTTTTCCAGCAGAAAGCTTACAGGCAAAACCGTCAGCATCTTCGCCGTCGTTGTCAGAATCGTAGTTGTAGTAAGATTCACATTTGTAGATGTAGTTGTCGTGCGCAGAATTGTAGATTTGAAGTCCAGAATCTCCGTTATAAGTTGTGCGCACATAGTAAACATAGTTATTTCCGCCAAGCTGGAAAACAATTCCGCAGTCAGGAGCTTTTGTAATTGTCATGTTGCAAATGTTCCAATAAGATCCATTTACCTTTACACCCCAGCCAGATGAGATTCCAGAGCAATCAAGCGTATAGCCACAGCCGTTAAAGTTGATTTTGCTTGATGCAGTTCCGCTGTTAAGAAGCTGAAGCGTGCTTGTAAGCTTGATATTAGATCCCAAATTAATTATTGTTCCGGCGGACGCAGATTTAATCGCCGACTTCAGCGCGCTTTCAGTTTTTACTGTATAAGTCGCCGCACGAGATGCAGAAACGCCGCTCTCTTCCTCCGTATCGATTTCCGAGCACGAAACCATAACCGCAGCAACGCCAATAATCGCAGCCGCCTTAAACCATTTTGACATTTTCATAGAAATGACCTCACTTTTTTGTTTTCTCTCGCAATTTATTATCACCCTGCCCTCTGCAAAAAGATTGGACAATTAAGACATCGTTTTAGGACAAAACGAACTTTTTAGCATATTTTATAATCTGATAAAAGAAAATATAATCTTAGATTTAGCTAACTAAACCTTTGGTAAAGAAAGATGAGCATATTTTAATATATTTATTAAATAATTATACTAAAAAGCCGTATTTTTGAAAAAAAAATTACTTTTTATAAAAAACTGTCTTATACGTAGCTATTTTACAGGCAAAAAAATACCCCAGGTTCCGGAGGATAGAAAACTGGGGCAAAATAAGGAGTATGATGAAAAGCAAAAGGCTTTGGCACTGACAGTGCCTTGCGTCTTGCACTAATATAAACAACCGCGAATAAAAAAGTTACAAAATATTTTCGCTGTTTTCACAAAGATTTTAATTCACTATAATTTTTTTATGCCATTTTATGATTCGTTCGATGTCGCGGTAATCGGCGGCGGTCACGCCGGAATAGAGGCCTCCCTCGCCTGTGCACGCATGGGATTAAAAACACTGCTAATAACACAGACAATTGACTCTATCGCCCGCATGAGCTGCAATCCTTCAATTGGAGGAGTAGCAAAAGGGAACATCGTCCGCGAAATTGATGCGCTTGGCGGTGAGATGGGCAAGCTTATCGACAAATCCATGATCCAGTTCCGTATGCTTAACAAAAGCCGCGGGCCTGCGGTCCAGTCACCGCGCTCTCAGGCTGACAAGATTCTCTATTCCTCACTTGCAAGGCAGACTGTGGAGACAACAGAAAATTTATCCACTCTGATGGATACAGTTGTAGATATTCTCACTACAGCCTCAGAAACGCCTCTGCCGCCTAACAGCGACACATCTGCGGAAAAAGGCTCAATTCCGGGAGAAACACGTTCAAAGATTCTTACAGAAGCGGCAAAATCAGGCAAAAGGCAAAAAATCACAGCTGTTGTCACAGAACGCGGAAGAATAATTCCAGTGCGCTCTGCTGTGCTTACAACAGGAACTTTCCTCGGAGGGCGGATTTTCATAGGCGAATATGACGCTCCGTGCGGAAGACTTGGCGAAACAGGGGCATTCGGACTTACATACTCTCTTAACCGGCTGGGATTTACAACAGGACGGCTAAAAACAGGAACTCCGCCGCGTATATTGAGGCATACAGTAGACTTTTCAAAGGCAGAGATTCAGGAAGGAGACAAGGAGATTATTCCTTTCAGCTTTGACGACGTGGAAATCGACAGACCAATGGTTCCTTGCCATCTTGTCTATACAAACCAAGAAACTCACAGAATAATCCGCAATAACATCTCCCGCTCTCCTCTTTATTCAGGAAAGATAAGCGGAATAGGTCCTCGCTACTGCCCCTCAATAGAGGACAAGGTGATGAGATTCGCCGAGCGTGACAGACATCAGCTTTTTGTAGAGCCGGAAAGCCTGCAAACTGACGAAATCTATCTGAACGGCCTAAGCTCCAGCCTGCCAGAAGAGGTGCAGGATGCTTTTTTGCGCACAATTCCAGGATTTGAGAAATGCACAGTAAGCCGGCCAGGATATGCAGTTGAATATGACTATGTTGAGCCGACTCAGCTCTACCCAAGCCTTGAGACAAAACGTGTCGCAGGTCTCTTTAACGCAGGCCAAATAAACGGAACTTCAGGATATGAGGAAGCGGCAGGACAAGGACTTGTCGCAGGAATAAACGCGGCTCTTTACGCAAAAGCCCACAAGAAACTATGTGGCCCTCTTTGCTCAGCCACAGCAGGAATGGGGCAGGCTCCAGCAAGCATGGAAAAGGGATGCTTTCAGAACAAGCCACGGCTAAGCGCAGATGAAATCGAAAGATTCGCAGAAATCTCAGAGAAAGAGACAGAAGCGCTCAATTCTGCTCTTCAGAAAGCACAGACAGATGCTGGATATGAGAACTTCCGGAAAATACCAAAATGGGAGCCTATGGTTCTTGGCAGGGATGAGGCATATATTGGAGTTCTTATTGATGATCTTGTCACTCTGGGAACAAAAGAACCTTACAGAATGTTTACAGCACGCGCCGAATACCGTCTTAAGCTCCGTCACGACACAGCAGACCGCCGTCTTTGCGAGAAAGCATACAAGGCAGGTCTCAAGACAGAACAGCAGCTTGAGTCAACAAGGGCAAAGTATTCCCTGGTTGACGAGGCGGTTGGCCTCCTGCTAAAAAAACGCGATGCGGAAAACCCGTGCTACCCTGATGAGATATGGAAAATGGCGCAGGAAGATTTTAAGTATAAGTATTATATAGAGAAACAGGATGCGCGCGTAGCCAAAATGCATAAGATGGAAAAACGCAAGATTCCTCAGGACTTTGACTACAGCGCAATTCCCGCGCTCAGCGCAGAAAGCCGCGCAAAGCTTGAGAAAATCCGTCCTCTCACACTAGGCCAAGCCAGCCGCATCAGCGGCATAAGAAATTCTGATGTTATGTTGTTGATGGTTTATCTATAGCGGCAATCGCTGTTAAGCGCTCCAAGCCTTCTCAACAGCTGCGAACGCCTTTTCTTTCTCCTCTTCCGCAAGGAATGAAGCTCTAAAGCTGTTCAGAATAACCTTCTTCAGCTCGTCATCTGTGAATTTCATCTCCTTGTGCAAGTTCCAGTATTCATCCAGAAGCTCGACACCAAAGAAGAGAGGATCGTCTGTGTTCAAGGTAACCAGCATTCCGCGGTCAAAGAACTGTCTGAACGGATGCTCTGACAGTTTCTTCACATATTTCTTTGTAAACACATTGCTTGTAGGCGCAAGCTCAAACGGGATTTGCTTTTCTGCGCAATAATCCATCAGCTCGCTGTCCTGGATTGCAGAGATTCCGTGTCCTATTCTTTCCGCATGGCAAATCCTTATCGCATCCCATATAGACTCAGGACCGACATCTTCCCCCGCATGAGCCACAGCATGGAAACCCGCTTTCAGAGCAGCCTCAAAGACAGGACCAAAGTCCCTGGACGGACCTTTCGCCTCCGCCCCTCCAAGACCTATTCCGATAAGTCCGTCAAATGGATTAGCCTGGAACATCTTGAAATTGTCTTCCGCATTCTTTAGGCCAAAAGTACGGCTCACATCGCCGAGAAGCCAGACAGTAATTCCAGTCTCATCTTTTATCTTCCTTATGTTTTTCTCAAAGTTTTCCGCCATCTCCTTATAGTCAAAGCCTTTCTTTATAAAGGCGGAAGGAGCGAAGAAAGCCTCGCAATGAGTCACTCCATTCCTAAGCAGATAAGCTTTCAAGTCGTCAAAAACAAGGTCAAAGTCGCTTACTTCTGTAAACAAATCCTGAACCTTGAGGAATGCGGCTATAAAGCCGTTAAGATCTGAATATGAAAAAAGCTTTCCAAGCGCCTCATCAGAGAACTCCTCGCCATTCTTCTTCTGATACAGCTTTTTGATAGAGTCCTTGCTGATTACCGCCTCTATGTGAATATGAAGCTCAGCCTTTGGAATTTTTTTGTAGAAGGAATAAAATTCATTCTTTTTCATTTTCAGTTCCTTGATAAATTCAGCTTTTATGCGTCCTTGCATCCATTCTCAGTGCATTTCAAAGCAGCCTGCTCTAAAAACTGATGTCTTGAGAGCAGGCTTAACAAATTCTCTACCGTTTATTTTCGGCAGAAATGCCTGAAATCTTTAAGGTCTGTTCAAGTTCAGACACAATCTGCGCAAAAGTATCAAGAGCCGCCTGCACAGGCTCTGTCGAGGACATGTCAACACCGGCGAGCTTCAGGCTTTCAAGAGGATAACGGCTTCCTCCAGATTTAAGGAATTTAAAGTAATCCTCGCGTTCTTTCTCTCCGCCCTGTGTGACGCGTTTTGCAAGCGCAAGCGCCGCGGAAATTCCTGTTGAGTACTTGTAGACATAGAATGAGTTATAAAAATGCGGGATACGAAGCCCCTCCATGTCGCTTTCCTCCTCAAAGACCATTTCCGGTCCGAAATACTGCTCAAGCAGTTTCCTGTAGATTCCTCTGAGAACCTCAGCATTAAGAGGAGTTCCATTCTCAACAAGCTCATGAGCCTTTAGCTCAAACTCCGCGAACATTGTCTGGCGGTGGAGAGTAGCAAGCACATCATCAGCGCGCATTGCAAGAAGATAGGCTTTCATATTGTCTGTCTTAGCGTTATTTAGGAGATACTCAAAGACAAGCTCCTCGTTGAATGTAGACGCGACTTCAGCCTCGAAGATTGTATACTCATAGCACATAAAAGGATTGCTGTTTTTTGAGAAATATGAATGCATGGAATGTCCGCCCTCATGCGCAATGGTGAACACATCGCGGATAGCATCGTCCTTATAGTTAAGGAGAATGTACGGGTAGCCCTTATATGCGCCTGAGCTGAATGCGCCGGAGCGCTTGCCTTTGTTCTCATAGCGGTCAACCCAGCCTCCTAAAAGGCCGCCGCAAAGAGTATCCGTGTAGTCCTTTCCAAGAGGAGAAAGAGCATTGCGGCAGATTTCCACCGCCTGCTCATAGCTCGTCTTTGTCTCCACATCCTTTACAAGAGGAACATAGACATCATAGTGCCGCAGCTCCTCAAGCCCTAGAATCTTTTTTCTTAAAGAATAATAGTGATGCAATGCAGGAAGATTCTTGTGCACAGTCTCTATAAGGTTTGTGTAGACCTTTGGAGAAACCTTGTCGGAGTACAGGCTTGCCTCAAGGCTCGACTTAAATCCTCTTGCGCGCGAATAGAAAATATCCGCATTCACATTGCCAGAATAGAGAGAAGCGATAGTATTCTGATGCTTTACAAACGACTTATAGAATTTCTTATATGCATCCTTGCGCACATTCCTGTCAGGACTGCGGATTAATAGAGAGAAAGTAGACTGTGTAAGAGGAATCTCATCATTGCCGCTTCTCACACTTTCAAAATCCATGTCTACATTTTCCAGCAGGCTGAAAGTATTTCCGGCTGTCTGCATCGCCTCAGACGAGAGAGACAGAATCCGCTCCTCTTTCTCGCTAAGCGTGTACGGCTTTTCATGCAGAGCTTTCTGAATAAAAACTTTGTAATCCTTGAATTCAGGCTGCTCTATCCATTGATTGATTTTTTCATCCTCAATGGCCATAAGCTCAGGGGAGAAAAACGCTCCCTCCGCATCAGCCTTTGCATAAGCCATTGCGGCGCGTCCTTCCATATCCTGCGCCTTTGAGTCGCTCTCGTCCGCAGTATGCAGAAGGCTTGCATAGCAATAGACAGTCTCTATCGTTTTAAGCAGAGACTCATAGGCCTTGACCGCAGAAAGGAGAGACTGGGACGACTCGGCAAGATGTCCCTTGAACGAAACAAACTCTTTGGACAAAGACAGGATAAGGGACAGATCTTTTTCCCACTCATCGTCAGATTTATAAAGTGTTGAGAGATCCCACTTGTCCTTAGCAGGAACCTCATTTCTGTTTGGAATAGTATTTGATTTTGCCATAGTTTGATTGTAACGCAAAGTTTATAGCGTTTCCATACTGGCGCAAAATTGTCCCAGGATAGAGAACAAAAGTTTTTATTATCTTTAAATACTCCACTTTTCATTTTTCCACTCCGCTGCGCTCCACTTTAAATTCAATCCGATTTATGAAATAATTTGCAGACTATGTTTAGAAGAATCAGTTTGCTTTTAGCAGGACTTTTTTTGTGCGCCGTCCTGTCTAGCTGCGGAAGCCTCGGCTATTCGCTTGTGCTCTGGAACAACCCTGAGGCTGGTGTAGAGGAAGGCCAGACCGTAAAGGTTTACTTCAAGTCCAATATCTCTCATTCATATATAATTGAAATCCCCGAAACCAAGAGCAAGGTTGAAATTCCCCTATGGCAAATATCAGAGCCGGAAAGCAGGAGGAAAATCGAGAGGCTCGCCGCGCTTTACTCAGACTATGCCCATACTTATGCAAGCGTAAAGCTTGATGGACTTCCAATCCGCGCAGAGGCTGTAAACACATCAAGACAAGTCTACCGTCTGCGCAAGGACGAGATAATCCGCGTCTTGTACAAAGGAAAGGGACAGGCGGTCACAAACGGGAAAGGCGACTTGCAGGGTGAATGGCTCAGGGTCTTGACAGAAGGAGGAACAGAAGGCTGGTGCTTCTCATACAATCTGAGCCTTTTTGAGCGGACAGACGAGAACATAGAGGCAAAGCCGGAGCTTTCCGCCCCGGAAGCCATCGACGAGAAGCTGAGCGCGACGATTCAAAAGACCTGGTATCCAGAGGAATTCAGCGCAATGCTTTCTACGGGACGCTTTAATCTTGACAGAATGGACATATCCTACGGATTTGACTTTGGCCAGAAAACACAGGAGCAAACAGCGCCGGCACAGGACGGACAGGAAGAATCCGAGCAGACTATCGATACAGTGGACAGGGACAGCCAGACATACACAGCACGGCTATTGACAGCGGATCTGGACAAGAGCTGGACTTACTCTAAAATCTCAAAGAATGAGGACGGAAACTATCAGCTTGACAGCAACAGTGTCTACATAACACTCAAAGGCCAGAACTCTATCGCTGTTCAATATATGGATAGCGACGGCAAGCTGAAGAACGAGAACTTTGTCTTTATTGAGGATGACATACAGGCCTTAATCGATGACGAGAAGGCACGCCGTAATGAGGAGATAATGAGCTTCTATAACAACGGACCTTCCTACAAAAGCTCAAACTATGGAACTATAACATTCCATGACGACGGCACAGCGGAGTGGAGAGGATTCAATCTTCTTGTGCCAAGCATAATCTCACGCTCCGCAAGAGGCGATATAACCCTGTCTGCGGATTTTTATCTGTCATCATCCATAAGGAACGAGTTTGACGGAATACTTACATTCAAGTTCGCGGGCATGGCAAATCCTGTAAATTTCTTCTACAAGAAAGATGAAGGCGGCATCAGGCTTGAGGATGCGGCAAAAGCGCAAATAAGGGACAACCTTGTTACAGCGCGCGGGACAAGCCCGCTTGTAATGTACTTTGAGCGTGACTAGTCTCCGCATTGTAAAACTTCAGGAAGATTAACCTATGGCGTTTGTTCAATTTTCACAAGTCTCCCTTGCATTCGGAGACCGCGATATATTAAAAAATGTTTCTGTAAACCTGCAGGCACTATCAAAAGCCGCCCTCACCGGCGCTAACGGAAGCGGAAAATCAACCTTGATAAAGGTTATGGCGGGGCTTGTCCAGCCTGACTCTGGACAGAGAACAGCGCAAAAAGACGCAAGAATCGCATACCTCCCGCAGAGCGGGCTGACTCATCATGGCTGCACGCTCAGGGAAGAGGCCGACAAGGCTTTCTCATTCGGCTATGCGCTGATGAAGGAGCTTGATGAAATCGGCGACAAGCTGAAAGCGGGAAAAGGCAGCCAGACAGCTCTTTTAGACCGGCATGACGCAATCCTGGGCGAGCTGGAAAACAGCGGCTGGAACAGAAGACAGGCGGCAGCTGAGCAGATTCTTATGGGACTCGGCTTTTCTAAAGAAGACCTGGACAGAAAATGCGAGGAGTTTTCTGGCGGCTGGCAGATGAGGATTGCACTGGGGAAAGCCCTTATGGTGAATCCTGATATTCTTCTTCTTGACGAGCCGACAAACTATCTTGATATTGATGCGCGCGGCTGGCTTGAGAAATTTCTTGACAACTTCAAGGGCGGGTTCCTGCTTGTAAGCCATGACCGCTATTTTCTAGACCATACTATAAACGAAGTCTATGAGCTTTTTAATGGAGAATTGCGCCGTTATCCAGGCAACTACAGCCATTACGAGAAAGTCAGGGAAGTCGAGCTGGAAACGCTGGTCAAGGAATACGACAAGCAGCAGGCAGAAATCGCGCACTTGCAGGAATTCATAAATAGATTCGGAGTACAGGCGACAAAGGCGGCGCAAGCCCAGGAAAGACAAAAAATGCTGGACAAGCTGCTTGCAAAGCAGATTGTGATTCCAGAGAACCTGAAAAAAATTCATTTCAAGTTCCCGCCGGCTCCGCACTCAGGCAGGCTTGTGGCTACATTGAGCGGAGTCACAAAATCATACGACGGGGAGAGGAAAATTCTGGATAATCTTGACCTTGTGATTGAAAACGGAGAAAGGCTTGTTGTAGCCGGCCACAACGGAGCCGGAAAATCAACCTTGCTTAGAATAATCGCAGGCGCGGACACAAGCTTTGAAGGTGAAATAAAACTAGGAAGCGGAGTGAAGGCCGGTTATTTCAGCCAGGACAATGCGGAGACATTAAAAGGCAGCGCCTCTGTTCTGGAGACAATAGAAAGCGAGGCGCCGCTAGAGCTTATTCCGAAAGTACGAGATATGCTGGGAGCATTTCTTTTCAGAGGAGACGATGTCTATAAAAGCCTTGATGTTCTTTCTGGAGGAGAGAAAGCGCGCGTAGCTCTGCTAAAGCTTCTTCTCCGTCCTGTGAATTTTCTAATTCTTGACGAGCCGACAAACCACCTGGACATGCACTCAAAGGATGTTCTTCTCGATGCCCTTAAAGACTTTGGGGGAACAGTAATCTTTGTAAGCCACGATCGTGGATTTATTGAATCATTGAGCACAAGGGTGCTAGAGCTAAAGCCAGGTCAGTACAGAATCTTTCCAGGAGACTATAAGTATTATAGCGAGCGTATAGAACAGGAAGAAGCGGGCATAGAGACACAGGCTTCAGACGCAAGGAAGCTGAGCGAATCAGATAAGCCCGCTGCGACAGAAAAGACCGGCAACCCGTCAAGACTCTCCTGGGAAGAGCAGAAAAAATACGAGGCAGAAAAGCGAAAAGCTGAAAAGACCGTAAAGAACCTTGAGGAACAGATTTCTACGCTTGAAGACAAGAAGAAATCGCAGGAAAACGAAATGGCTAAGCCGGAAATCTACTCAAACGGGGAAAAAGCGAAGGCCGTGCAAGCAAGCATAGACAGCCTTTCATCTCAGATTGAAGAGCTTAACATGCAGTGGATGGAAGCGGCCGAGGAATTGGAAAAAATCAATGCGCAAGGCAAGTAATGCCTCTTAAATCCTGTTCATTGAGGAAAAGACTTTCTCCGCCATCACGTTGATCTGGACATGCATTTTCCTGCTTGTCTCCTCAAGAATACCGCGCAGAGCGTCTATCGTCGTGTCCGCGCCGTCAAGGCTCACCATCATCATCATTACAAAATTCCCGGAAAGAATCGTCTGTGTAATGTCCGCGATATTAACCTTGTGCTGCGCCAGAAGCGCGCTGACTTCCGCGATGATTCCAACCTTGTCGCTTCCGACAACCGTAATAATAGCATTCATAGACGATATTCTATTGAATCTAGCATCGCTGTTCAATCAGG
>CAZURC010000029.1:15592-18719 GCA_964623405.1 uncultured Treponema sp. | reverse complement strand
GTTTACTCCTCAAGTCCTGGCTTTCAGTATTACACCTTTCTGTAAAGAAAATGGCGCGCGGGAGCGGAACGGGTGGCAAAAACACTCTGGTTTGCAGCCGCGCAAGCGGCACGTACATAGTTCCAAGGCAAACCAGCGTGTAGCACATTATTGTGCGGTTTTGACACACGCTACGCGACCAGAAGCCATTTTTTAAATTAAAGGAGGCTATTATACTGAAAGCCGGTGTCAGTCTCGCCGGTTTATTCTTGTCGCTAGATTTGATATAATAACGCCATGAACACTTGTGAGATTAAATTTACCGCAGAGGAGGGCGCCAAGGCTCCTTCTTACCAGACTTCCGGCGCGGCGGGGGCTGATATTTCTGCCTTTATAAAAGAAGACATCGTGCTAAAGAAGGGGATGAGGGCTTTTGTTCCTACTGGCATAAAGGTTGCGATTCCTGAAGGATTTGAGATCCAGGTGCGCCCGCGCTCAGGGCTTGCGGCCAAGAGCGGCGTTACTGTCCTCAACACTCCGGGCACTATAGACAGCGACTACCGCGGTGAGATAAAGGTGATTCTTATCAACCTCGGCGAAGAGGATTTCACGATTAAAAACGGAGACAGAATCGCGCAGCTTGTTGTCGCTCCTGTCACGCAGGGTGTTTTTGTAAAGACTGATGCCCTGGACACGACTGAGCGTGGCGAGGGCGGATTCGGCTCCACGGGAAAATGAAGCTTTTTTCAAGAATCTCTGGCAAATTAACAGGAAATAAAAAATCTCTTCTTAAGAGCTCAAAGGCTAGAAAGTCTGTGCGCCATATCGAGGCGGTCGGCTACTATTGCTACAGGCTCTGGACTAAAAGCCGTCTCCGCTCAAGCCTTGCCGGTTTTTACAGCGGCAAGGCAAAGCCGTTCTTTGAGAAGTTCAATCTCCTGAACGCGCTTTTCCACGGCGCTTCTGTCATTGCTCTTGCGCTAGGATTCAAGAGGGCGGGCGAGTGGCTTGGAACTGCGATGCAGGAGAAGTCCGGCGTGAACCGCCATGTGTTCTACCGCTATCTTCTAAAGGAGCTTTTCCTTTACTTCTTTGTGGCGTTCCTGTTCTTCTTCTTTATTTTCTTTGTGAACCAGATTCTTCTTATAATCCAGAAGATTCTTGAGAAGAAGGTTCCTGTCTGGGATGTAATCCGCCTTATGACCTATGCGCTGCCTTCTATCATTGCGCAGTCCGCGCCCTTTGCGACCCTTGTAGGATTCCTGATGTGCCTGGGCCGCCTTGTCACAGACAACGAGGTGCTTATATTCCGCGCGTCCGGACAGAGCTATGCGACTATTCTTGCGCCTGTCATTATTCTTGGCGGCCTTATCTCCCTGGGCTCCTTCTTTGTGAACGATTATCTTCTTCCTCTCGGCACAATCAAGTACAACAGGCTTTACCGCTCAATACTGGCTTCAAATCCGGCCGTAGAGCTTGAGCCAAACTCTGTAAAGAAGATGCTGGACAAGACCCTTGTAATCGGCGATGTCAAGAATGAGAATGTGAGCGACCTTATTTTCTTTGACACGGACTCAGAGGACCAGCAGAGAATTATTGTCGCCGACGCTTCTGTTGTAAGGAAAGCGAGGGATGCCGGTGTTCTCATGACGCTTGAGATGAATGACGCGACTGTCCTTATGTTCGACAAGTCAAAGAGGACGGACTACGATATTCTCACGTCAAAGAGCATGAAGCTCAACGTGTTCGAGTCCTCAATCGGCGCGACTTCCAGGAGAGTAAGCCCGAGGGAGATGACTTCCTGGGACTTGAGGAACAGGATAAAGGAATACGAGAAGCAGGAGGATCATGTAAAGAAAACCTTGAACTCATATAAGCTTGAGTACAACAAGAAGTTCTCCCTGCCGTTCGGCTCCATTTTCTTCGCGTTCCTTGCCATACCTTTAGCCCTGCTTTTTGGAAAGCATAACGGACAGACAATCGGCCTTATCGTCGGAATAGTCATCTGCGTGCTTTACTGGACAATGATGATTCTGGGGCAGATTTTCGGGAACAGGGGAGGCCTTAACGGCTTCTGGGTCATGTGGGCGCCGAACATAACGATATTTGTCGCTGGAAGCATATTCTATATTAAGCTGCTGGGAAAATAGACTATGACGCTAGTAAAGTATCTTCTTAAAAAGTTTATTCCTCTGTTCATCGGCTCTCTGCTGTTCTTCGCCTTTGTCCTTGTGCTTGTTGACCTGTTCATGAACCTCTGGAACTTTATCTCAAACTCTGTTCCTGCTAGGACTGTGTTCAAGATTATGGCGCTTTATTTTCCAAAGGCGGCCTGGTATTCCGCTCCGCTGGCGATTCTTTTCGCCGTCTCCTATACTCTATCGGACTTCTACGCAAACAACGAGCTTATTGCGGTGTTCGCCTCCGGAATTCCTCTTATCCGCTTTACTTCTCCTCTGCTTGTGTTCTCCTTTGTCATGAGCTTCGCGCTTTTCTTCTTTGAGGACAAGTTTGTAGTTCCCACATACTCCGAGAAAGTTGACCTGCAGCAGGCCGTTCTGAACAAGGAGAAGAGCCTTAACAATGACAAGATTGTCGTTATCTCTGACCAGGGGAACATCATATACAAGGCGGACTTCTATGACGACTCTGTCATGCGCCTTTATACTCTGTATATTGTCATACGCAACGATGACAAGACTTTGAACAGCGTTATCCGCGCGGACTCCGCTCTTTGGACCGACGGGGTGTGGCGGCTTAGCGGCTCAACAAAGTACACTCTTTCCGGCGGTGAGCTTATAAGCTCTTCTGTGGACAGCGAGACTGCCGCGCGCCTTACTGAGGCTCCGGAGACTTTCCGCAACAACACAATCTCTGTCGAGACCGTGAACACAAAGGAGGCGAGGGAGTATATTGACCATCTTAAGAAGGCGGGGCTTCCGTTCAGCGAGCCTCTGAGTGTCTACTATAAGAAATTCGCTTTTCCTTTTATCCTCTTTATAGTAGTGTTTCTTTCTATCGGGCTGAGCGGCAAGACCAGGAAGAATGTCATGCTTATCAGCCTTGCAAGCTGCATATCTGCGGCTGTAATCTACTATGTGTTCCAGATGGTCACAATGCTGATGGCGAAGTTCGGCGTGCTTTCGCC
>CAZURC010000029.1:14135-15492 GCA_964623405.1 uncultured Treponema sp. | reverse complement strand
TAGGAATTGATTATGGATAGTATTTTCGACATAAGGCACTTCTCAAAAGACGGAGCCGCGCGCACTGGCGTTCTTCACCTTGCGCACGGCGATGTCCAGACTCCGGTCTTTATGCCGGTAGGAACGAACGCGACTGTAAAGGCTCTTTCCAAGGATGACCTGGAGGAGATTGGCTTTGAGATTATTCTCGCGAACACCTACCATCTTTATCTCCGTCCCGGAAGCGATGTGATTGAGGAGGCGGGCGGTCTGCATGGCTTTTCCGGCTGGAAAAGGAATTTCCTGACAGACTCTGGCGGGTTCCAGGTGTGGAGCCTCTCCAAGCTCCGGAAGATTACGGAAGAGGGCGCGTTCTTTGCCTCCAACATAGACGGAAGCCGGCATCTTTTTACACCGGAGAAGGTTGTCGATGTGCAGACACAGTTCAACTCCGACATTCAGATGCAGCTTGATGTGTGCACTGGCTGGGGGGCGGACAGAAAAGAGGCGGAGAGCGCGCTTGAGACGACAAAGAAATGGCTTTGCCGCGCAAAGAGCGAGTGGCTCATGAAAGTTGATTCAGGCTATAAGGGAATTCTTCTTCCGATTGTGCAGGGAAACTTCTTTGAGGACTTGAGAAAGGAGTCCGCAGAGTTTGTCACGTCAATGGAGCTTCCAGCAATCGCAATAGGGGGGCTTAGCGTAGGGGAGCCGCCTGAGGTGTTCGCCTCCATGCTGGACTTTACCGCAAGCAAGCTCCCGCGGGAGAAGGCAAAGTATGTGATGGGAATCGGCACTCCCGACTATATCCTTGACGCTGTGCACTCCGGCATAGACATGTTTGACTGTGTTCTTCCGACACGCAACGCGCGCAACGGCTCGTATTTTACGCATGACGGCAAGCTTTCTATAAAGCAGGAGAGGTTTATACACGATTTTTCTCCTATAGACAGCGAGTGCCAGTGCAAGGTCTGCCAAAGCTACTCAAGAAGCTATCTGCGCCATCTCTTCAAGGAGCAGGAAATCCTGAGCGCGATGCTTGCAAGCTACCACAATCTTTATTTTCTCCACAACATGATGAGGGAAATCCGTAACGCAATCGAGGCTGACAGGTTTGAAGAGTACAGGACAAAGTTTCTTTCCAGGTACCACGCTGGAAACATAAACTAAATGCTTCTTTTTTATAAGAAGCCGTTTTCCTGCCGAAAATCTAACGGAAGGTCTGTATGAAAAAGCTATCTATATGTTTTGCTGCGCTCTCTCTTGTTTTTCCTCTTCTATGGGCAGAGGATGCGCCGCTGGAGAATCCTGGCACGGAGCAGCTTGATGTCTCCTTTGAGGAGCTGGCGGAGGAGAAAAAGGATATTGAGCCTGCCGC